>CAZPXF010000001.1:0-55904 GCA_964590945.1 uncultured Lachnospiraceae bacterium
GACTTTCAGCGGCTGGCATTCTGCTGTATCATTTTTTAAACTGCAGGATTTACGGGGAGGGGGAAGGGTAGATCAGGGTAGATCGGACGAACTAATTATTGAAAACAAATTCATAATTTGCTATCATAGGAACGGATATGGATTACCTTTTCCTGAAAAATGGATGCAATAAGGAGAGATATTATGGCATTGACACCAATGATGAAGCAGTATATAAAGACGAAGGAAGAATATAAGGACTGTATCCTCTTCTACAGACTTGGAGATTTTTACGAAATGTTTTTCGATGACGCGGTTACGGCGTCAAAAGAGCTGGAGATTACACTGACAGGGAAGGACTGCGGACTTGAAGAGCGCGCTCCGATGTGCGGCATTCCTTATCATGCTGTAGATAGCTATTTGAATAAACTCGTTTCGCGCGGATACAAGGTGGCAATCTGTGAGCAGCTTGAGGATCCAAAGCAGGCAAAGGGAATCGTTAAGCGTGATGTGGTCCGGATCGTCACGCCGGGCACGAACCTGAGCATGTCCGCGCTGGATGAGACGAAGAACAATTATATCATGGGTGTTGCATATCTTGCCGATACCTTCGGCATCGCCGCGGCTGACATCTCTACCGGGGATTTTCTTGTGACAGAGGTAGATTCCTGCCGGAAGCTGATGGATGAGATCATCAAATTTATGCCTGCGGAGATTGTCTGCAACGAAGCGTTTTATTATATGAGCGGCGTGGATCTGGAGGATCTCCGGGATCGCCTTGGCATTTCCATTTCTTCGCTGGACAGCTGGTATTTTGACGATGAACTCTGCGTGAAAGCGATCAAAGCGCAGTTCCAGGTCGATTCCCTTGAGGGACTTGGACTTCAGGATTTCCCAAACGGCACAATCAGTACCGGGGCGCTTTTACAGTACCTTCACGAGACGCAGAAGAGCGGGCTTTCCCAGCTTACGAATATTACATGTTATACAACCGGCAAATACATGCTTCTTGACAGCTCCACAAGGCGGAATCTGGAGCTGACCGAGACGCTCCGCGAAAAGAATAAAAGGGGTTCTCTTTTGTGGGTGCTGGATAAGACCAAAACTGCGATGGGCGCCCGTATGCTCAGAAGCTACGTGGAGCAGCCTTTGATACAGAAGCAGGACATTGAGGAGAGGCTGGAAGCCGTTGATCTTTTAAAGAAGGAAGCGATCAGCCGGGAGGAGCTTCGGGAATATCTGACGCCGATCTATGATCTGGAACGCCTGATCAGCCGCATCACCTTCCAGTCAGCAAATCCGCGGGATCTGATTGCTTTTAAGCAGTCCCTTGAGATGCTTCCGCATATCCGGTATATTCTGGAAGGTCTGGACTGCCAGCTGCTGGATAAGATCAAGGCGGATCTGGATACAATGGAAGATCTCTTCAAGCTGATCGATGAATCGATCCTCAACGAGCCTCCGCTTGCCATGAAAGAGGGAGGCATCATCAAGGATGGTTACAACGAAGAGGTCGATCGCCTGAGAACGGCGAAGACAGAAGGAAAGACGTGGCTGGCCAGGCTTGAGGCGGAGGAGCGGGAAAAGACCGGGATCAAGAACCTGAAGGTGAAGTTCAACAAGGTTTTCGGCTATTATATTGAAGTCACGAACTCCTACAGGAATCTTGTGCCGGAATACTATTTCCGCAAACAGACTCTTGCCAATGCAGAGCGCTACAGCATTCCAAAGCTCAAGGAGCTTGAGGACACGATCCTGGGCGCAGAGGAGAAACTGAACGGTCTGGAATATGAACTGTATTCCGGGGTGCGCGGCAGGATCGCCGACGAGGTCGCAAGAGTGCAGAAGACGGCAAAGGCGGTTGCAGGGCTGGACGCTCTCTGCTCCCTTGCGTTTGTCGCAGAGCGGAATCATTATGTACGCCCGAAGATCAATGAAAAGGGATTGATCGATATTAAGAACGGACGGCATCCGGTCGTGGAAAAGATGATCCCGAACGAAATGTTCATTCCAAACGATACATATCTGGACGAGAAAAAGAACCGCATTTCCATCATCACCGGTCCGAACATGGCGGGAAAATCTACGTATATGCGTCAGACGGCGCTGATCGTACTGATGGCGCAGATGGGCTCCTTTGTTCCGGCGGACAGTGCAAAGATCGGGATCACCGACCGTATCTTTACCCGTGTCGGCGCTTCGGATGATCTGGCGTCCGGCCAGAGCACGTTCATGGTGGAGATGACGGAGGTTGCCAATATCCTTCGCAATGCGACGAAGAACAGCCTTCTCATTCTGGACGAGATCGGGCGCGGAACAAGTACCTTTGACGGGCTCAGTATCGCATGGGCTGTTGTGGAATATATCAGTAACAAACGTCTGCTTGGCGCTAAAACGCTGTTTGCCACCCATTACCATGAGCTGACAGAGCTGGAAGGGAAGATCGACAGCGTCAATAATTACTGCATTGCTGTAAAGGAAAAGGGGGATGACATTGTTTTCCTGCGTAAGATCGTCAAGGGCGGTGCAGATAAAAGCTACGGCGTACAGGTTGCCAGACTTGCCGGTGTACCGGATATTGTGATCGGACGCGCAAAGGAGATTGCCTCCGAGCTGAGCGACGCCGATATTACAGCGAAGGTACAGAGCCTTTCCGTAACTGAGCCGGAACCGAAACGCAGAAAAACGAAAAAATACGACGAGGTTGATCTGGCGCAGATGTCGCTTTTTGACACGGTGAAGGACGACGACGTGCTGGAAGAACTGAAGAACCTCGACGTGACGCATATGACGCCGATGGACGCCATGAATACGCTGTACCGTTTGCAGAGCAAGCTGAAAAACAGGTGGTAGATAGCCAAGCTGGCAGGAGATACCAACGAAGGAGGAAGAGGATGCAGAATATACAGGTCCTTGATCAGATTACGATCGATAAGATAGCGGCAGGAGAAGTGATTGAACGCCCGTCCTCTATTGTGAAAGAGCTGGTAGAAAATTCCATAGACGCGGGGGCGGATACTGTCACGGTTGAGATCTCTGACGGGGGGATCTCCTTTATCCGTGTGACGGACAACGGCTCCGGCATTCCGGCCGATCAGGTGCGGACTGCATTTCTGCGCCATTCCACAAGTAAGATCCGTTCGGCTGAGGATATTCAGAATCTCGGAACCCTTGGATTCCGTGGGGAGGCTCTCTCGAGCATCGCTGCGGTGACGCAGCTTGAGCTTCTGACGAAGACCGCCGATGAAGCGGCCGGAATACGATATGAGATCGCGGGTGGAAAGGAAACTGTCTTCGAGGATGCGGCTTCCTCCGATGGGACAACGTTTCTCATCCGCCAGTTGTTTTATAACACGCCTGCCAGAAGAAAATTTTTGAAGACCTCCATCACGGAGGCGAGTCATGTGCAGGAGCTGATGATCCGACTTGCCATGTCTCACCCGGAAGTCTCCTTTCAGTTTATCAACCAGGGACAGGTGAAGATGCACACCTCCGGGAACGGGAGACTGAAGGATGTGATCTACCATATTTACGGGCGCGACGTCACGAAAGAGCTGATCCCGGTGGATGCCGTATCGGAAGACGGAAGCGTCCGCATGACCGGATTTGCTGCAAGGCCGACCGTATCCCGGGGCAACCGCAATTTTGAAAACTACTATGTCAACGGGCGCTACATGAAAAATAAGATCATTGCAAAAGGGATAGAGGATGCGTTTCAGGGGTATACCATGCAGCATAAATACCCGTTTACCGTCCTGAATCTCCAGGTGGACGGAAGCAAGGTGGACGTCAATGTGCACCCGCAGAAGATGGAAGTCCGTTTCAGTAACCAGCAATATCTGTATGATTTTATTTTCCGTACCCTGCGCGCATGTCTTGCACATAAGGACCTGATTCCGGAAGCAGCGCCTCCGGCAGCTCCGCCCATGGAGACGGAGACAGCCGCTTCGGCAAAGCCGCCCGCTCCGGTGGACGGCGTCCGGGAGAAAGGAAAAGATTACTTCATGGAGGAAATGAAAAAGCGTGTGACTGCCTACCATGCGCAGAATTCCCATGCGGAGGTCTATGAAAAGGATGCAGTCGCCCATGCAGAAGCCTCCATGGAGCGTTTTAAGAAAAATATCCGGCAGCCGAAGGAGACTCCTTTGCAGCAGGAGCCTGCGGGAGAACAGATGAATCTCTTCCAGGAGAAGTTCATCTCCAGCGAAGCGCGGCAGCATTTTCATTTGATCGGGCAGCTTTTTGAGACGTACTGGCTTGTTGAATATGAGGATCAGCTCTATATCATCGACCAGCACGCGGCGCACGAAAAGGTACTGTACGAGAAGAAGATGGCGGAGATGAAGGAACACTCGGTCAGCTCTCAGTATTTAAGTCCTCCGCTGGTCTTAAATCTTACGATGCAGGAAGCCGCGGTGATCCGGGAATATCAGGAATATTTCCAAAAGAACGGATTTGAGATCGAACCCTTTGGCAGCGATTCCTTTGCCGTACGGGCAGTTCCGTCCGACCTGTCGGACATAGCGACGAAAGAACTCCTTACCGAGATACTGAACGACCTGACGGACGATGTGAAAAGCGCCCTCAAACCAGAGCTGATCCTGGATAAGATTGCAAGCCGTTCCTGCAAAGCCGCTGTAAAGGGAAATTCCAGATTATCCGAAAAGGAAGCAGAGCATCTGATCTCCGAGCTTCTGGAACTGGAAAATCCTTACCATTGTCCGCATGGACGTCCGACGATCATCCGTATGTCCAGGCGGGAGCTGGAAAAGAAATTTAAGCGGATCGTTTAAAAATAATGATTATTCTATCGTCAGGTGTTGTATATGGATAAAAAACCATTGATTATTCTTGCCGGCCCTACGGCCTCCGGCAAAAGTGCATGTTCCATTCAGCTTGCCAAAGCTCTTGGCGGATCCGTCATATCGGCGGATTCGATGCAGGTATATAAATATATGGATATCGGATCTGCAAAGATTTCGCCCGAAGAAATGGAAGGGATTCCACATTATCTGGTGGATGAGCTGGATCCATCGGAGGAATTTCATGTCGTAAGATTCCAGCAGATGGCAAAAGCGGCGCTTCGTGACATTTACAGTCAAAACCGGGTTCCGATTGTCGCGGGAGGAACCGGATTCTATATCCAGGCTCTGTACCGCGATATTGATTTTACGGAGAATCCGGAGGATGTGGAGTTCCGCAGGCAGATGGAGGCCATCGCCAAAGAGGCGGACGGGGCGCTGAGACTGCATACTATGCTGACGGACTGCGACCCAAAGTCCGCAGAGGCGATCCACCCCAATAATACAAAGCGCGTGATCCGCGCCCTGGAATTCTATCATCTGACAGGGGAAAAGATATCCGGACACAATGAGAAAGAAAAGAAACGCACATCCCCATACAACACCGTATTTTTCGTGCTGACGGACGACAGGGAGAAGCTCTATGAAAATATAAACCTGCGTGTGGACAGGATGCTGGAAGCCGGACTTGTGGATGAAGTAAAACGTTTGAAGAATATGGGTTACAGGCGTGACATGGTGTCCATGCAGGGACTTGGATATAAAGAGATCCTCGATCATCTGGATGGAAAATGTACGCTGGAGGAAGCCGTTTACCTTATCAAACGCGACACGAGGCATTTTGCGAAGCGTCAGCTCACATGGTTTCGCCGTGAACCGGATGTGATCTGGGTAGATAAGCATGATTTTGGATATGATAATGAGAAAATACTGGCGTTTATGCTGGATCAGATAAAGGAGAAAACAGGGATAGATGGACAATAAGGATATGTTCGGGAGTCTTGGGATTTCCGATAAGGTATATGCATTCGGAGAAGAGATTTTAAAGGATTTAAAGGATCGGTTCGAGGCCATCGATGAGACGGCGGAATATAATCAGCTGAAGGTCATCCGTGCGATGCAGGAAAACCGTGTAAATGCAGATTGCTTTCACTTTGTCAGCGGCTATGGTTACGATGATCCTGGTAGAGATACATTGGAAAAAGTGTATGCGTCCTGCTTTGGGACAGAGGCGGCTCTTGTGCGTCCGCAGATCACGTGCGGGACACACGCCCTTGCATTGACGCTCAGCGCAATTCTGCGTCCGGGAGATGAGCTTTTATCTCCGGTCGGCAAGCCTTACGACACGCTGGAAGAGGTCATCGGCATCCGTAAGTCGCCGGGATCTCTGGCGGAATACGGCGTCACCTATCGTCAGGTGGAGCTTCTTCCCGGCGGCGTTTTTGATCATGAGGCGATCCGGGGGGCGTTAAATGAGAGGACGAAACTTGTGACGATCCAGCGCTCCAAAGGATATCAGACAAGACCGAGCTTTTCTGTCTCCCGGATCGGGGAGCTGATTTCATTTATAAAAGGAATCCGGCCGGACGTCATCTGCATGGTCGATAATTGTTACGGCGAGTTTGTGGAGCGCATCGAACCGTCGCAGGTCGGCGCCGATCTGATCGTCGGATCGCTTATTAAGAATCCGGGGGGCGGGCTTGCGCCGATCGGCGGGTATGTGGCAGGACGTGAGGATCTGATCGAACTGTGCGGCTACCGCCTGACTTCGCCGGGACTTGGCCGCGAGGTCGGCGCCTCCCTCGGACTTATGCAATCCTTCTATCAGGGGTTCTTTATGGCTCCGGTTGTAACCGCATCCGCATTAAAGGGCGCGATCTTTGCCGCCAATATTTACGAAAAACTTGGCTTCGATGTTATTCCGGACGGAAAAGAGAGCCGCCACGACATCATTCAGGCGGTAAAGCTTGGAACACCGGAGGGAGTGATCGAATTCTGTCAGGGGATTCAGGCGGCGGCTCCTGTTGACAGCTATGTTGCGCCGGAGCCGTGGGCGATGCCGGGCTATGACAGCGATGTGATCATGGCTGCGGGTACGTTTGTACAGGGTTCTTCTATTGAGCTGAGTGCAGATGGACCGATGAAGGAACCGTACGCCGTCTATTTTCAGGGAGGGCTTACATGGCCGCATGCGAAGTTTGGAATTTTGATGTCTCTGGAAAAACTGGCGCGCGCAGGACTTGTGACGCTCCAGTAGGGCAGATCCTGCCCGGCCGCAGGGTGAGATCTGATACTGTCGCAGCTCAAAAAAAGAAATGAGGATGGAAACATGCAGAAATTTCAGATTGCAGTGATCGGAGGAGGGGCGTCCGGAATGATGGCAGCGATCGCCGCAGCGCGAAACGGCGCTGAGGTTGTGATCCTGGAAAAAAATAAAAAGCCTGGAAAAAAGCTGCTCTCCACCGGAAACGGCAGATGTAATTTTACAAATGAATATATGTCGGCCAAATGCTACCGCTCCGACCACCCGGAATACATTCCGACGGTGCTGGGGCATTTTACGGAGGAACAGACTGTTTCCTTTTTCCGTGAGATTGGCGTCCTTTCAAAATCCAGAGCGGGATATCTCTACCCGCAGCCGGATCAGGCGGCGGCGGTTCGTGACGCGCTTTTTATGGAGCTTCACCGGCTTCATGTCGGTATATCCTGCGGATGTACCGTCAATAAAATTCTTCGTCGTGACGGCGAATTTGAGATTCATACGGCGAAGAACGTTTCTTATGCTGAAAAGGTGATCTTATCCTCCGGAAGCCTTGCGGCGCCGCAGCTTGGGGCGTCCGGGGAGGGATATGAAATAGCCACCTCTTTCGGACACAGGCTGAGCCCGGTCGTCCCGGCGCTCGTGCAGCTCACTTCAAAGGAAGGGTATTTCCGGGAGCTTGCAGGCGTCCGTATCGATGCAAGGGCAACGGTTTTTGTAGATGGAGAGGAGCTCTGCAGCGATCAGGGAGAGGTGCAGCTCACGGCATACGGCATTTCCGGAATTCCGGTATTCCAGATCAGCCGCTACGCTTCGAAAGCGCTGAACGATGGAAAACGCGTGGAGGTCCGGCTGGATCTTTTGCCGGGGCGGGATATTTCCTGGATCGTGGAAGAGCTTTCCCGGCTCTGTGCATTTGACGGCAGACGAAGAGCAGTGCAGCTTCCTGGCGGCTTTTTTAACCAAAAGCTGATACCGGTTCTGCTTGCGCACGCCGGGATAAAGGCGGGAACCTTTGCTTCTGAACTCCGAAGGGCAGATCTGGAACGGCTTGCCGTTTGCATCAAGGCGTTCCGCGTTCCGGTTGATGGGACAAAGTCCATGGAGCAGGCGCAGATCTGCGCAGGGGGCGTGGATCTTTCCGGGATCGATCCCGACACGATGGAGAGCCGGAAGCAGAAGGGACTCTATATAACCGGAGAACTTTTGGATGCGGACGGCATCTGCGGAGGGTATAATCTTCAGTGGGCATGGTCCACGGGGTGGATCGCCGGGACACATGCGGCGGGATCAGGGAATTGTTATGCTTAGGATCAATGAAGTGAAAGTGCCGGTCCGGCACACAGAAAAAGATATAGAAAACAGATTACTGAACATACTGCATATCCGGAGATCGGAGCTGGTATCCTGGCGGATTGCAAAGGAATCCATCGATGCAAGGAAGAAGCCGGAGCTTTTCTATGTGTACAGCATCGATGCAAAGGTTGCGGACGAGAAAGCGGTATTAAAGCGGAAGCTCCGTCAGGTTCAGAAGAGGAGCGTGAAGCAGTATGTCTTTCCCAAAAGCGGGGAAGAGAGGCTTGCTCACAGGCCGTATATTGTAGGAAGCGGCCCGGCCGGACTTTTCTGCGCGTATCTGCTTGCGGAGCACGGCTACCGCCCGGCGCTCATTGAGCGGGGCGCTCCGGTGGAGGAACGTATGCGGGATGTGGAACGGTTTTGGAAGGAAGGAATCCTGGATCCGGAATCGAATGTGCAGTTCGGAGAGGGCGGAGCCGGAACCTTTTCTGACGGAAAGCTCAACACTCTCGTAAAGGATGCGGACGGACGAAACCGCAAAGTTCTCGAAATATTTGTGCAAAACGGCGCGCCAAAGGAGATTTTATATCAGAACAGGCCGCATATTGGAACGGATCTTTTGACTGAGATTGTCCGCAGCATGCGTCTGCAGATCGAAGCATGGGGCGGAGACGTCCGTTTCCACTCCAAATTTACCGGATTTAAGGCGGAGGAAGGAAAGCTCTGCAGCATCGAGATCAACCATTCCGAGGAAATTCCGGCCGATGTGCTTGTTTTCGCGCCTGGTCACAGTGCGAGGGACACCTTTGAGATGCTGGCCGAAAAAGGAATGAATCTTCAGCCAAAAGCATTTGCTGTTGGCGTAAGATGCGAGCATCCGCAAGAGATGATCGATCATGCCCAGTACGGGGATCGGCATCCGAAGCTTCCGGCTGCATCGTATAAGCTGACGGCGCGCACGGATACGGGAAGGGGCGTCTACTCCTTCTGTATGTGCCCGGGCGGCTATGTCGTAAATGCGGCTTCAGAGCCGGGAATGACAGCCGTCAACGGTATGAGCTATCATGGCCGCAGCGGGAAACATGCCAACAGCGCGATCGTTGTGACGGTCGACCCAAAGGACTTTGGAACCGAAGGCGGAGTCCTTGCAGGGATGGAATTTCAAAGAAGACTTGAGCGCGCGGCGTACAGGGCAGGGGACGGCAAAATACCGGTTCAGAGACTGGAGGATTTTAAGAAAAATCAGAGGACGACAGCTTTCGGAAGCATGGTTCCGGAAATGAAGGGAGCCTGTTCCCTTGCAAATCTTCGGGACGTCCTTCCGGAATATATCAGCGATTCGATCTGTCAGGGATTCGATCTGTTTGACAGGAAAATCCCCGGCTTTGCAATGCCGGATGCACTTCTTTCGGGAGTAGAGAGCCGGACGTCGTCCCCGGTGAAAATTCCAAGAGACGAATCCTTCCAGTCCATGGTCTCCGGGATCTATCCATGCGGAGAGGGCGCCGGATACGCCGGAGGGATTACCTCTGCTGCAATGGACGGAATTCGCATCGCGGAGGTGATTGCGGCCAGATTTTGTCCTGTTTCATCGAAATAGACCATTTCTTCACAAAAAATTAAGGATAATTGGTATATACACTATTTTCAAATTATGCTAAAATGAAATGAGTTTTGAAAAGTCCTTCGTTTATTATGGAAAAATTACGAATGCAGGATTTTCCTGTGGAAGAAAGACCTTATGAGAAATGTATGCGTTTTGGTCCGGAAAGCCTGACGGACACGGAGATACTTTCCATGATCCTCCGCTCCGGAACCAGAAATAAAAATGTCCTGGAGCTTTCCAGAGAGCTTTTGGACAACGGAAGTAATTCCTGCAGCCTTGTGAATCTTCACAACTGGACTTACGAGAAGCTTTTAGATAAGGATGGAATCGGCAAGGTGAAGGCAATGCAGATCCTTTGTCTTGCGGAGCTTGCAAGGCGCCTGTCAAAACAGAGGGCGCGTGATAATCTCCGGATCAGCTCCCCTTCCTCGATCGCAGAATATTATATGGAAGATATGTGTCATGAGCGTCAGGAGATCGTCCGGGTTGTTATGCTTGATTCTAAGACCAGATTTATCCGTGACACCGTGATATCCAAGGGAACTGTGAACGCATCCTTAATTACGCCAAGAGAAATTTTTGCCGAGGCGCTTTTAGCAAATGCCGTCTCGGTTATTCTGATGCATAACCATCCGAGCGGGGATCCGACCCCGAGTGATGAAGATATTTATTTTACCGACCGCGTACTTCAGGCGGGCAATCTGATAAATATTCATCTGCTGGATCATATTATTATCGGAGATAATTGTTATATGAGCTTTGTAGAGAAAGGGTTATTACATGTTCAGTAATAATATATACGGTCTCGATTTCGGGACATATGAGATAAAGATTTATGATAAGAAACGTGATGAGATCTGGAAAGAAAAGGATGTCGTCGCAATCGAGAATGAGAAAGAGATCATTGCTATTGGAAATGATGCTTATGAGATGTACGAAAGGCAGCCTGTCAATATTCAGGTTGTATTTCCTATGAAGGAGGGTGCGATATCGAGGCTTTATGATATGCAGTTTTTTTTGAAAAACCTGCTGGAGATCCGGTTTCGCGGCCTGATCCGCGGTTCGCGGTATGTTGTTGCAGTTCCGTCGGACGTTTCCGAAGTAGAGAAGCGGGCGTTCTACGATCTGGTTGTCCATTCCGCCGCGAAAGCAAAGGAAGTCCGCTATGTGGAAAGAGGCATCGCGGACGCCATCGGCCTTGGATTGGATGTGAAGAATGAAAAGGGGATTTTTATCGTCAATTTCGGCGGCGCAACTACGGACATCTCCGTGTTGTCGTGCGGCGGACTTGTCCTGAACCGTCTGATCAAGAAGGGCGGTTCCCATTTGGATGATTCCATACGGACGTCTGTGAGAAACCGCTATAATTTTCTGATCGGGATGAAGACTGCCGAAGTCCTGCGCAAGGAGTTTGGTATTTCCGATGCGGACGTCAACCATACGCTCACTGTGACCGGACGGGATCTGATGTCCGGTATGCCGGGCATGCAGGAAGTGACCGGCAATGTTGTAAAGGCTGCAATGAAGGAACAGCTGATCGAGTGCGCCAAGGCGATTAAGCTCATGGTAGAGCGTACGCCTCCGGAGGTGAATACGGCGATCCGCGAAAAAGGAATTTATCTCACCGGCGGCGTTACAAATATGAAGCAGCTTGCCGCGTTTATCGAGCTGTTCACAGAGATACCGGTACATATGTCGGATCATCCGGAAAGCTGTGTAATCCACGGCCTCAAAAAAATCATTACTTCCAATGAATACGATGCATTTACGTATTCAATGATGGATGAGAATTTCAGGTGGATGAAATAAATGAAGCGAAAAAATAATTCCTATATAAATAAATACTGGGTCATGGTTCTGACGCTGCTCTGTGTGATCCTGATGGGAGTGTCCTATTTTTCGGAGAAAGCCGGAGGCCCGTTTGCTTTGGTGGCCAACTACACGGTTGTACCGATGCAGAAGGGGATCAATACGGTCGGACTTCGCATCTATGATTTCAAGAGTAATTTTGCTTCCCTGAAGAAGACGCAGGAGGAGAATAAGGAGCTTCATGAGCAGGTGGCAGAGCTTACGGAGGAAAATAACCGTCTCCAGCAGAGTAATTACGAGCTGGAACGTCTGCAAAAGCTGTATGACCTTGACCAGCAGTATGCCGATTATGATAAGGTCGGGGCAAATGTAATTGCCAAAGATTCCAGTACATGGTTCAGCACATTCGTTATCGACAAGGGATCGGACGACGGTATCAAAAAGGACATGAATGTGCTTGCTGACGGAGGACTGGCGGGAATCGTTATCCGCGTCGGAAAGAACCACGCGACTGTCCGGTCGATCATCGATGATGTAAGCAGAGTCAGCGCGATGGCCGCTACAACCTCAGACGTCTGTGTTGTATCCGGCGATCTTTCGCTTATGGATACCGGTAATATTACGTTCAGCCAGATGGCAAATAATGACAACGAGATCAACGTCGGGGACAAGATCGTTACCTCCCATATCAGCAGCAAATTTATGGAAGGGATTCTTATCGGATATATCAGCGAGGTGACGGTGGATTCCAACAATCTTACACGTTCCGGGAAGATCACACCGGCGGTTGATTTTAAAAATATCCAGGAAGTGCTTGTCATTACAACGCTCAAGGACAGCGGCGATGATGACAGCGGAAGCGACAAACAATAGGAAAAGGCAGATGAATCATAATGAAGCGATTTCGAAAGATCATAATATATATTCTGATTGCACTGGCTGCTTTTCTGATCCAGACGTCCATGATTTCCAAGGTTCACTGGTTTATGGTGTACCCGAATCTGCTGCTCATTCTGACAGTAGTATTTGCATTTATGCAGGGACAGAAGGATGGAGTCCTGATGGGTTTTTTCTGCGGACTTCTGATGGACGTCATGTTTGACAGTGTTCTCGGTTTTTATATGTTTATATATATGGCGGTGGGATTCTTTATCGGATATTTCCAGCGGCTGTTTTATGACGATGATGTGAAATTCCCTGTTTTTCTTGTGGGAGTCAGCGATCTCGGCTACGGAATTGCAGTATATTTTGTCAGGTTTATGCTGCAAAGCGATTTCCATTTTGGATATTATCTTCGGAATATCATATTCCCGGAGATCGTTTTTACGTGTCTGGTAACGATCGTCGTCTACCGGATGCTTCTCTACATCAACAGGAGAATCGAAGCAATACAAAAAAGGAGTGCAGGAAAATTTGTTTAGGCGATTAAGAGAAACCGCAGGAGAAATTGTCAAGTCCAGACTTCTCATTCTCGCTGTGGTTTTCTGTGTTTTATTCTTTATCCTGATATACCGGTGCTTTTATCTTCAGATTATCAAAGGACAGGATTATCTGGACAATTACCGGCTTCAGATACAAAAAACAAAAGAAATTCCGGGAACCCGCGGAGATATTTACGACAGGAACGGCAAGCTTTTGGCCTATAATGATCTTGCCTATGCCGTTACGATCGAGGATAATGGTTCTTATGATACCAAGGATGAGAAAAATGATACGATCAATTCCACGCTGGATACCGTTATGGATATCATAGAAAAGCATGAGGATACGATCGTAAATAATTTCGGTATTGTAGTGGATTCCGACAACGAGTATGCGTTTTCTTCCGAAAAAGGGACGACACGCAACCGTTTTCTTGCGGACATTTACGGCTATAAGACAATCGATGAGATGAGCGCCGAAGAAAAGAGTTCTACGCCGAACGACGTCATGAAATATATGTGCAAATCTTACGGTATCAGGCAGTCGGATTATACGAAAAGCCGTGTCCTGCAGCTTGTGACGATCCGTTATGCGATGGCGCAGAACAGCTTCCAGAAATATCTTGCCACGACAATCGCTTCAGATGTAAGCGACGACACTGTGGCGGAGATTGAAGAGAATATCAATGATTTCCAGGGCGTCAGTATCAGCGAGGACTCGATCCGCCGCTATGTAGACAGCGAATACTACGCATCGATCATCGGATATACCGGCCAGATCTCGGAGACGGAATACGAGGAATACACGGAACAGGGATTGGAATACTCGCTGACGGATATCGTCGGCAAAGCCGGGATTGAACAGGCGATGGATCAGTATCTTCAGGGGGAAAAGGGCTCGGAGACGGTGTACGTTGACAGTACCGGAAAGGTGATTGAAGTGAAGGATCATAAGGACGCCACGGCAGGCAATGATCTTTATCTGAGTATTGATAAGGATCTTCAGGAAGCTGTTTATCATCTTCTTGAGCAGGAGCTTGCAGGAATCCTCCTTCAAAAAATTACAAACACATATAATTTTGAGGCTACCGGCGAGAACAGTATTATCATAGGCATCGATGACGTTTATAACGCGTTCTTTGAAAATAATGTTCTTGATACATCACATTTTAGCGAGGAGGATGCCGGAGAGACCGAACAGAAGGTTTATAAAAAATACGAAAGCCGTGAGAAAGAGGTTCTTAAGGATATTACAAAGCAGCTCACCGCAAAATCTTCCAAAGCCTACGGCGATCTGGATAAAGAGATGCGGGAGTACATGTATTATATTTTTGATACGGTTCTTATCGATCAAACCGGCATCCTGATGGAAGAAAATATGGATTCTGACAATGAGATGTATCTGAAGCTTGTGGACGAGAGGAGCATCAGCCTGAAGGAATTTCTGACCTATGCGATTTCCCAGAACTGGGTAGATACGGCAAAGCTTCAGGAATATATAGATACCGATGAGGTTTATACGGATTCCTCCCAGATTTACGACGGTATCGTTGCTTTTTTGAATGATTATCTTCCGGATAATACAGGATTTGGCAAAATAATCTACAAATATATGATTAAATCAAAGGAGATCTCCGGAGAACAGGTGTGCCTGCTTCTCTATGAGCAGGAGATACTGACTGACAAGGCGGGGCTGAAGAAATTAAAGAACGGCGCTTCGGCGTATTCTTTTATCCGGGAAAAGATTGAAAATCTGGAGATCACTCCGGCACAGCTTGCGCTCGAGCCGTGCTCGGCCTCGACCGTCATTACGGATCCGGACTCCGGAAAGGTGCTGGCGCTTGTATCTTATCCGGGATACGACAACAATCGTCTGGCAAATACTATGGATTCCGAGTATTACAGCCAGCTTTTAAATGACGGATCCACGCCGTTATTTAACAAGGCGACGCAGGAGGAGACCGCTCCGGGTTCCACGTTTAAGATGGTAACTGCCGTTACTGCCCTGACAGAAGGGATCGTTAATGCAAATACGTATTTCCCTTGTTCCGGAACCTACACAAAGATACAGCCGAACCCGCATTGCTGGATCTATCCCGGAAGCCATGGGAGCCTGAATATCGTGGGCGCGATCCAGCATTCCTGCAACTGTTTCTTTTATGAGGTAGGTTATGAGCTTGGTCTTACAGAAGAGACCGTGACGCAGGAAAATGGAACGACAAAAACGGAAAAGGTATATTCCAGTGAAAAAGGATTATCCAGGCTTTCCGAGTATGCCTCCATGTTCGGTCTCAATTCCACAACCGGACTTGAAATCCCGGAAGCGGAGCCGAAGATATCCGATGAATCCGCAGTGCACTCGGCAATCGGGCAGGGTACAAATAACTATACTACGGCAGACCTTTCGCGGTATGTTGCCGCTGTGGCGAGCGAAGGCACTGTATACAACCTGTCTCTTGTAGATTGCGTGAAAGATAAGAACGGGAAAACAATAAAAGAATTTCAATCGGAGGTTTATAACACACTGGATAAGGTCAGCGATTCCACATGGTCGCTGGTGAAACAGGGTATGCGCAACATGGTGCTTAACGCATCTCAGTTCAGTGAGATAAATGGGACAGGCTTTGCGTTTGCCGGGAAAACCGGAACAGCGCAGCAGAGTACCAGACATCCGGATCACGCGCTCTTTGTAGGGTTTGCTCCATATGACGATCCGGAGATCTCCATCGCGGTGCGTATTACAAATGGTTATAAATCTGCGTATGCTTCAGAAGTTGCCCAGGATATCCTGCAATATGAATTTCAGTTAAAAGATACAAAGGATCTGCTTACAGGTAAAGCATCAACGACAAGCAGCCAGACGTCCGGAGATTAATGGAAGGTGATGCGATATGGTTCCGAAAGATGCCTCGGTTACAATCAAAAGCAATAAATATGGATTGCTTGTGTTTTTAGATAAAACAACACCATATGAAGTACTTCTGGATGAAGTGCGCGGAAAATTTCAGGAGTCCGCCCGTTTTTTTAAGAATGCAACGATGGCAATTACATTCGAGGGGAGATTTCTGACAGCCGCACAGGAAAGAGAGCTTGTGCAGATTATTTCCAGGGCGGCGGGAATCCATATTACATGCATTGTAGACACAAACGAAGAGAGGGAAGCTACATTCAAGACGATCGTGGAACAGAGCCTGAAAACCGTTGAAAGGGACGACGGCCTGTTTTACCGGGGAACACTCCGGAGAAAGCAAGTACTGGAATCGGAATCAAGCATTATCATTATCGGTAATGTGGAATTTGGCGCAACCGTTACCTCCAGGAAAAATATTATTGTCCTTGGGGCGCTGCGGGGAAACGCCCATGCAGGCGCAGGCGGCGACAAGAGCGCGATTGTCTGCGCGCTCAGAATGCGGCCGAACAAACTGAAGATCGCTGATATTTCCCATAACTGCGCGGGAATGAAAATATCAGAAATGATCAAGCCGCAGATCGCGGAGATTGACGGCGATCATATTTATATCGATTCACTTGTGACATATGATTGATTGGCTGGAGGAATAATATGAGTGAAATTATTGTTGTAACATCCGGAAAGGGCGGCGTCGGTAAAACGACAACAACTGCTAATATCGGCGCCGGGCTTGCAAGACTTGGGAAAAAGGTGATCATTGTAGATACGGATCTGGGACTCAGGAACCTTGATGTGGTCATGGGAATGGAGAACCGGATCGTCTATAATCTGATCGACGTTATTGAAGGAAACTGCCGTCTGAAGCAGGCGCTGATCCGCGACAGCCGTTTTGAGGAGCTATATCTTCTGCCGTCGGCACAGACGCGGGATAAGACGGCGATCTCGCCGGAGCAGATGAGAAAGCTTACGGATGACCTGAGAGACTTGTTTGATTATGTGATCCTTGACTGCCCGGCCGGGATCGAGCAGGGATTCAAAAATGCGATCGCAGGGGCAGACCGCGCTATCGTCGTCACAACGCCGGAGGTATCTGCAATCCGTGATGCGGATCGTATCATCGGACTTTTGGAACAGAACGGCGTCCACAGGATGGATCTTGTGATCAACCGCATCCGTATGGATATGGTAAAACGCGGAGATATGATGGCAGTAGAGGATGTGACAGATATTCTTTCAATCGACCTGATCGGAATTATTCCGGATGATGAGAACATTGTCATCGCCACAAATCAGGGGGAACCGGTTCTTCTGATGGATACGTTATCTGCGAAAGCGTACGACAATATTTGCCAAAGGATCATCGGCCGGAATCCGGATTTTCTGGATCTGAATGTACAAAAAGGATTTCTATCGAAGATTTCGGGAATTTTTAAGCATAGTTAGGTGGTTTGTATATGTTGAAAGGATTTGGAAGAAGATCCCGCTCCGTCCGGACTGCAAAAAGCAGGCTGCAGATACTTCTCACGACGGACAGGACAAACTGTACGCCAGATAATCTGAATCATATGCGCTCCGATATTCTGAACATGATTTCCCGTTATATGAATATTGATCCTGATAAAGCGGAAATCTGTATGCGGCAGCAGCCCATGGACGAGGATGGGAATGTGTCTGTTCTTTGCATACAGGTTCCGGTGGAACACAACAAATGAATGGAGTGTTAATTTGAAGCTACTGAAAAGATACCATTTAAAAGATTACAAATTTTTTCTGATCCTGACTGTTTTAGCGCTGTCTGTTGTGGGAATACTCGTCATAGGAAGCGCAAAAGAGTCCCTTCAGAGCAAACAGATACTGGGACTTATCATGGGAATTGCTGCAATGTTTCTTTTTTCTCTGGTCGATTATGTCTGGATGCTGAATCTGTACTGGGTGATTTATATTCTGAATATAGCTATGCTCGTTGCGGTACAATTATTCGGAGATGATTCCAACGGTGCGAGAAGATGGATCGATCTTGGGTTCCTGAGATTTCAGCCGTCTGAGCTGTCAAAGATCCTGCTGATCCTGTTCTTTGCCAAATTCATTGTCAACCACGAGGAAGAGGTGAAGGCGGCAAACTTACGTGTGATCGTGAAAGCGCTGGCTCTTTTGGCGGTTCCCGTTGTTCTGATCCTGAAACAGCCCGACCTGTCGACGACGATCTGTATTTTGATGGTTTTCTGTGCGCTGATGTTTCTTGGGGGACTGAATTATCGATTTATCGGGATTGTACTTGCTATCGCGATCCCCTGTATGTTGATTTTTATGACGATCGTTGTCCAACCGGATCAGAAATTGATCGATGATTACCAGCAGCAAAGAATCCTTTCCTGGCTGCAGCCCGAAAAATATTCAACGACAGGAGCCTATCAGCAGACCAATTCCATTATGGCGATCGGTTCCGGGCAGTTGACGGGAAAAGGGCTGAACAATAATACGACTGCTTCCGTGAAAAATGGAAATTATCTTTCTGAGCCTCAGACAGATTTTATTTTCGCTATTGTAGGAGAAGAACTTGGATTTGTCGGATGTTGTTTTGTTATTGGACTATTACTGTTAATTGTGTTACAATTGATTATAATTGGATCACGGTCACATAATCTGGCGGGGAAAATCATCTGCTGCGGAATGGCCGCACTGATAGGATTCCAGAGTTTCATTAATATCAGTGTGGCGACAGGACTTTTCCCGAATACAGGTATTCCGCTTCCATTTGTTAGCTATGGCCTGACGTCCCTTTTAAGTTTGTATACAGGCATTGGGGTAGCCTTAAACGTGGGATTGCAGCCGAAAAAATATTAATTATGAAGGAGGGTATTTCTAATGAACATTGGATTAGTAGCACACGATTCCAAGAAGAAGCTTATGCAGAACTTCTGTATTGCATATCGCGGCATTCTTGGACGCAACAGTCTTTTTGCGACCGGTTCGACCGGAAGACTTGTTGAGGAAGTGACGAATCTTCCAATTCACAAATTTGCTGCCGGTTCACTTGGCGGTATGAGACAGCTCGGCACGCTGATCGAGCAAAATCAGATGGATGCTCTTATTTTCCTGAGAGATCCGCTGACTCCCAAAAAGACAGAGCCGAATGTCAACGATGTTATCCGTATGTGCGATACGTATAATATCCCGATTGCAACGAATCTTGCCACAGCCGAGCTGCTGATACTGGCAATTGACAGAGGAGATTTAGAGTGGCGTGAAATGTATAAATAAAAAGCTCGGGATTCTGATTGTTTTACTTGCCGGATGCATGTTCTGTACATCCTGCGGCAGTTCGAAGGATCGCGTGGCTTCTTTTGAAACAGAGCATTTTAATAAGAGCGTATATGCAGCAGAGAATTATACAAAGGATATCTGTGTGGTATCCGGAGATGTCAATGAGACGGGATTTTCAAAACAGGCGGATTTTATCGCGGGAGGATTGTTTGATCTGACTGACAATGAGGTTCTCTATGCGGAGAATCTTCACAAGAGGGTTTTCCCTGCAAGTACAACGAAGATTCTGACTGCGTATATAGCTCTGAAATACGGTAATCTGGACGATATTGCTACAGTATCCCAAAATGCTGTGGAGTTTGCCGCGGATGCGGCGGTGTGCAATCTTCAGGCGGGGGATCAGCTTACTTTGGAGGCTTTGCTGAACGGCCTTCTGCTGGCTTCAGGCAACGACTGTGCAGTTGCGATAGCGGAACATATATCGGGCAGCGTGGAGGCGTTTGCTGAGCTGATGAATGAAGAGGCCTATGCTATCGGTGCAACGCAATCGCATTTTGTGACGCCGAACGGTCTCCATGATGACGACCATTATATGACGGCATATGATCTTTATCTGATCTTTTCACGCTGCATACAGAATGAAGATTTTATGGATATCATCTCAAAGAAATCCTATACAGCGTCCATTTCAAATCCTTCGACAGGGACGCGGACAGATACATGGGAAGCTACAAACTTTTATTCTGCAGGCCTTGTATCTCAGCCGGACGGCGTTACTGTCATCGGAGGCAAGACAGGCTATACCGGTGAAGCGGGAAACTGCCTGATCCTTTACAGCCTGAAGGACGATAAGCCGTATGTATCTGTGATCATGGGAGCTGAGACCAAGCCGGATATATATGCCAATATGACGCCGCTTTTGGAGTCGGCTTCATAACACATAAAATAAATGATACGCTTTTCACGCGAAACAGGGGGAACATATGAATGGCATCCCCCTATTTTCGCTATTGACAGTTAGTCGGCCATGGACTTCATTCTTCCGTAAAGGCTGAACAAATACAGACCGCAAAGGCCGATAATACTGTATATGGTTCTGGAAATCCAACTCAAATTTCCAAATAAAAAAGTAACAAGGTCAAATTTAAACAGACCAATCAGCAGCCAGTTAATGGCTCCGATAATTACGAGAGTCAAAGTTGTGTTATCAAACCATTTCATAATTTTGCCTCCTTTTCTTCCATAGTTTATCCAGGAATACTGCAATTTATGCAGCATATCGTAATTGTTGGAATGCTGATGCGGCGCGGGAGGTTTCGCTGTGGCGGACAGAAACAATATTACAAGCATCAAAAAAAACAGATTCAGGTTCCGTTTCGATATTGGAATCGTTATTTTCGGGCTGATATTTATTTATCTGATCGCCAATCTGGTGATCTACCTCACCAGTTCCCATATCAGCGTATATGAGGTTTGCAAAGGGTCAATCTTAACAGATAATGCATATACTGGATTTGCAGTGCGCTCCGAAGAAGTGACCTGCGCTGATATGTCCGGCTACGTCAGATACCTTGTAAATGAAGGGGACAAGGTTGCAGTGGGAAATGCTGTTTATACCTTCTCCGAGAATGAGGATAAGGAGGATTCCGCTTCTCAGAACAGCGAATTGCAGGCGTCTGATTTAAAGGAACTCATCGGAAAGACCCAGAAATTCAATCTTGCCTATGATCCTGTGAATTTTAAGCAGGTCTACAATTTTGATTATGATTGCCAAAGCAGTATACTGGATTCCAGGAACAGTCTGGAGGCTTCCGGCGAGGACGCCGCAGACGTATCGGAATCGGAAAAGGCTGCGGTTGACGGTATTGTTGCTTTTACGATCGATGGTTTTGAAGGCACAACAAAAGAGAACTTTCAAAGTTCTTATCTGAATCGTTCCGACTACATAAAGCAGGACGTCCGGAGCCGTGAAAAGACAAAAAGCGGCGAGCCGCTGTATAAAACGATCACGGACGATACATGGTATCTGTTTCTTGCCCTTTCTGACGATACGGCAGAGGCTCTGGAAAAAACAGAGAGTCTGGACGTCCGGTTTAAGAAGGATAATGAAATCGTAAGCGGAAAGCTTACGATCACAAAAGAGGACGATCAGAATATTGCATGTCTGGAATTTGATAATTCTGTCATGCGATATGCCAATGAACGTTATCTTGATGTAGAGCTGATCTTGGATAACCAGTCCGGTCTGAAAATTCCTAAGACGTCGGTAGTTGAGAAAGAATTTTATGCGATTCCGAATGTTTATATTACCAAAGGAGGAAATACCAATTCTTCCGGAGTATATGTAAAGTCAAAGAGCGGAAAAGGCTATTCCTCCGTATTTACTACTTTGGATATCTATGACTCAGATACCGATTATTCCTATGTCCCTGTCTCGGCTTTTGAGGAAGGGACGACGCTTCTGAAGCCAGAGTCGACAGATACATATGAGGTTGAAAAAACGAAAAAAATAAAAGGCGTTTTCAATGTCAACAAAGGCTATGCCGTATTTCGTCTGATCACTGTCCTGAGCAGCAATGATACTTATTATATTGTGAAAGAAAATGAAAACTATGGCTTAAACAATTATGATCAGATTGTTTTAGATGGATCAAAAGTGGAAGAGGACGAAATTGTATTTTAATAAATGGATTTATCAGATAGAAGGAGTGGTATTGCAATGTTAAAAGAGAACCTGGAAAGAGTCGAGGCAGAGATTGCGAACAGCTGTGAAAAAAGCGGAAGAGCGAGAGAGGACGTGACTCTGATCGCTGTCAGTAAAACGAAGCCGGTATCCATGCTTCAGGAGGCATATGACCTGGGGATCCGTGAATTTGGTGAGAATAAAGTGCAGGAGCTTGTCGAGAAATACGATCAGCTTCCATCGGATATACACTGGCATCTGATCGGACATCTTCAGCGCAACAAGGTGAAATATATTGTCGACAAGGTCGCTATGATCCACTCCGTCGATTCTGTCCGCCTTGCGGAGACGATAGAAAAAGAGGCGGCAAAGAAGAACTGCACTGTCGATATTCTTCTGGAAGTAAATGTAGCCGGCGAGGAATCAAAATTCGGATTAAAGCCGGAGGAAGTGCTGGATACGACAGCAGCAATTGCCGGATTTCCGCACATCCATATGAAAGGTCTTATGACAATTGCTCCATTTGTGGACGACCCGGAGGAAAATCGCATACATTTTCAAAAATTAAGGCAATTAGCTGTTGACATTAATGAGAAAAACATTGATAATATTAATGTACGTATGCTTTCTATGGGCATGACGAATGATTATTCTGTCGCCATTGAAGAAGGAGCTACATTTGTTCGTGTGGGTACAGGAATCTTTGGCGAGAGAAATTACAATATTACGGAAGATAGGAGCGTATAAGATGGGAGTATTAGACAAATTCCTGGATATAATGAAATTGAGCGACGATGATTATGAGGACGATGACTTTTTTGGAGACGACTATGATGAGGACTTCGAGGAGAAGCCGAAGAAACAGCGTGCACCTAAGAAGAGTGAACCTGTATATGAAGAAGTTGCAGAACCGGAGGAAGCTCCTACGGCTGCTCCAAAGAGAGAGCGAAAGACATCTTCAAGAAGCAATGTTACACCTATGCGTCAGGCTTCCAGCCGCAGTAAAATGGAAGTATGCGTGATCCGTCCTTCTACATACGAGGATTCCAGAGAGATTACAGAGACTCTGTTATCCGGACGTACAGTTGTATTGAATCTTGAGGGATTAGATCTCGAGATCGCACAGCGTATTATTGACTTTACATCTGGCGCGGCATTTGCGATCGATGGTAATCTTCAGAAGGTCTCCAATTATATTTTCCTTCTGACGCCTACGAATATCGATATTTCCGGCGATCTTCAGGATGTTTTGTCCAGCTCTTTCAATTCACAGATGGACAGCTCCAGTAGATACAGAGGAATCTAGGTTTCGGACACCGCACAGAGCCTGAGAAGAAAATAATATAATGACTCACTGAGCGTCAGATGGAGGCAATCTACCTGATGCTCTTTCGCATGTAAAAAGCAGAGGTGTATATGAATACAAAAATCAAATTAAATATTTTCGGCATATTGTTTATGATTCTGGCAGTTGTGATCGATCAGATGACAAAATTCGCAGCGTCCTCGTATTTAAGGATAAATGGCCCGGTCAAGCTTATCCCCGGTATTTTTCATCTGCAGTATCTGGAAAACAGGGGCGCGGCATTCGGGATTTTCCAGCATAAGCAGCTCGTCTTTGTAGTTGTTGCAGCTGTTATTTTGCTGGCAGGAGCGATTCTTTATCAAAATTTTCCGGTTACTTCCCGGTTTCTTCCGGTGCGCCTGTGCATTTTATGTATTGCAGCGGGAGCAGTTGGAAATATGATCGATCGTGTAAGACTTGGATACGTCGTGGATTTCTTTTATTTCATACTGATCAATTTCCCAATTTTCAATGTTGCAGACATATATGTTACAGTTTCCATCGCATTTTTGATCTTATTGATTCTTTTTTATTATACAGACGAAGAGTTTCAGTACTTTTCTCTGCGTCCCGGAGTAAAGTAGATCATGCAAAAGATAGATTTTATTTATTCTGAAAATTCTCCTGACAGAATTGACAGATTTCTTTCCAGTCAGCTTCCGGATGATTTTTCCAGATCCTATATTCAGAAATTATTGAAAGACGGATCTGTTTTTGTCAATCAAAAAACGGTAAAGCCAAATTATAAGCTGAAATCCGGCGACAGGATTCTCATGCGCATACCGGAATTAAAAGAGCCGGATATACTTCCGGAAGATATTCCGCTTGATATTCTTTATGAAGATAATGATATTCTGGTTGTAAATAAACCAAAAGGAATGGTTGTACATCCGGGAGCAGGACATTATACGGGAACACTGGTCAATGCCTTAATGTTTCACTGTAATGACGATTTATCGGGCATTAACGGCGTTTTAAGACCCGGCATTGTCCATCGCATCGATATGAATACGACAGGTTCCCTTGTCGTATGCAAAACGGATCAGGCGCACAGGTTTTTGGAGGAACAGTTGAAGGAGCATACAATCACCCGGAAATACCGGGCAATCATCCATGGAAGATTAACAGAGGATGGGACTGTGGATGCGCCGATCGGAAGAAATCCAAAGGACCGCAAAAAAATGGCTGTCAATTACAAAAACGGAAGAGAAGCGGTAACGCATTACCATATCCTTCAGACTTTTTCAAACTTCACATACATTGAATGCCAGCTCGAAACCGGGCGGACGCACCAGATCCGTGTTCATATGGCAAGCATAGGGCATCCGATACTGGGAGACGATGTATACGGACCGTCCAGGTGCCCATATAAGCATCTCATTGGCCAGACACTTCATGCTATGACGCTTGGATTTATTCATCCTGCAACAAGAAAGTACATGGAGTTCACAGCAGAGCTTCCTCCGTACTTTGAGGAATTGTTAAAAACACTGAATTAAGATGTACTTTTCATATGAATTCAATTATAATAGTACCATATTATAAAAAGGGGTGTGTTTCTATGAGTAATTTAGTCATTACGATCGGACGGCAGTTTGGAAGCGGAGGCTATGAGATCGGAACAATTTTATCTGAAAAGCTTGGAATAAAGCTGTATGATAAGGAACTTATAGCGCTGGCAGCAGAGGAGAGTGGTTATTGCAAAGAAATTCTGGATTCCCATGATGAAAAGCCTACAAGCAGTTTTTTGTACTCGCTTGTTTCGGATACATATTCCATGAATGGATTTACTTCTGCTCTTTTGTCAGATATGCCGCTGAACCAGAAGGTTTTTCTTGCCCAGTTTGATACGATCAAGAAGCTTGCCGACAGAGAATCCTGTATCATTGTCGGGCGTTGTGCAGAATATGCATTGGAGGGGCGCCCGGATTGCGCCCATATCTTTATCTATGCAGATATGGATGCAAGAATCCGCAGAATTGCGAAACTGCATGATCTGACCGATGCAAAGGCGAAAGATCTGATTCAGAAGACAGACAAGAAACGTGCAAATTATCACAATTATTATTCCAACAAAAAATGGGGGGATGCGGCAACCTATGATCTCTGCATCAACAGCACCCCGCTCGGTATGGAAGGAACGGCAGATTTGATTATTCATTATATTCATGCCCGCCAAAAATAGTTTTAATTTGATTTTGATTGTATAATCCAGCTTTAATCATGATTTAATGAGGTACATTACAGATGAAATTTGTGATACAACGCGTGTCAGAAGCCTCTGTCACGGTAGATAATGAAATAATCGGACGGATTGGAAAGGGATTCATGGTTCTGATCGGAGTCAGCGATTCCGACGATGAAGCAGTCGCTGACAAAATGGTCAAAAAGATGATCCAGCTCCGTATCTTTGAAGATGAAAATGGCAAGACAAATCTTGCGCTTGCGGATGTAGACGGAGAGTTGCTTCTGATATCGCAGTTTACACTCTATGCAAACTGCAAAAAGGGCAACCGGCCAGGCTTTACAGAAGCCGGAAAGCCGGATAAAGCGAACGCATTATATGAATATATCATCCAAAAGTGCAAAGAGCATGTTGCAAATGTCCAAAAAGGAAGCTTTGGCGCTGATATGAAGGTGTCGCTTGTAAATGACGGGCCATTTACGATTATTCTTGATTCGGACGTAATATAGCGAAAATAATGAGCAGGAAGAATACATAATATTTTTACGTAAACTTCCTGCCTTATGATCAGCTTTCGCGCAGCTTCACAGCGCCTGCAGCCATGCGGCGGCGTTCATCATCGATAGCAGCATAGTGCTTTTTCGTTGTATTGACGTCCTTATGGCCTAAAACATCTGCAACAAGATAAATATCGCCGGTTTCCTTGTAAAGATTTGTTCCGTATGTGCTCCGGAGCTTGTGCGGTGTAATCTTTTTGTTCGGCGTAACTTCGTGCGTGTATTTTTTAACCATGTTTTCAACGGCCTGAACGCCCATCCGTTTTTTCTGGGTGGACAAAAACAATGCATTTTCATGACCCTGTACCGGTTGTATTCCAAGGCGGCTCAATTCCAGATAATTTTTTAACGAAGCTGCGACTTCATCACCGAAATATACGATCATTTCTGATCCGCCTTTTCGGATCACTTTGATTCCATTATTTTTAAAATCGATATCCTGAATATCGAGTCCAACGCATTCTGATACGCGGATCCCGGTACCCAAAAGCAGCGTCAGAATCGCAAGATCCCGGTATTTTGTCTTTTCGTAATAGACCTTTTTCTGCCCGGTCAGCGTATCTCCACAATGCTCCACATAATCCAGTAGTTCGGCGACCTCGTCCGTATCCAGCCTTATAATTGCCTTATTATGAAGCTTCGGCATATCGACCATAACCGTTGGATTCGTCAGGATCAGCTGATGCTTGTAAAAGTATTTATAAAAGCTGCGGAGCGCCGACATCTTGCGGAAAAGTCCGCGCTCGCCGTTGGAGACAACCGTATCGCCTTCCTGATAAACCTTCAGGTATTCCTGATATTCTTCGATGTCCAGAGGCTCCACATTGTCCAAATCAGACAAGGTAAACTGTGTCAGGTCATAATCCTTATATATGGGATTATTCTGCTTTAAAAAGCGGAAAAAAACGCGTATATCATATGCGTAGGAAATCCTTGTCCTGGCAGATGTTGTCGGCTCAATGGCGCGGAAATAATCCTTCGCAAAGGGAGGAAGTGTCTTTAAAACCTCGCGAAGCCGTAATGTATTATCAATGTAGGTCTGTTCATGAAATGTCTTTTCCCTGTTACTCATATTATCAATCCCTCACTGGCATATGTTTATTTTAAATGATAAGTAAAAATCCCGTATATCTATTGGAAAAATCGGTGTTTGTCGTATAGATATATCTGTGAATCTAAAATAGCATATCCAGATGCCTGTGTCAAGCATAAATACTTAATTGCAATAATGATTCCCGCGATGTTCTGCTTCTGCTGCAGCTTAAGGATTCTCCGATGTACATACAACAGATAAATAATTCCCTTCGATCAATGTATCGGATTCCAGATTGTTCAAATCCCTGAGTTCATCCATATACTGGTCAATATCTGTATAGTCTTCCGTCATATAGCGGTTCGCAATACTCCACAGGGAATCACCCTTTTCAATCTGAACGCTCCGGTAAAGCTTATCATCAGAAAAACTGTTCTCATGCGCGGCAGACTTAAAATACAGGAAGGAAACTGTAATAAAACAGAGAAGTATAAAGCCTGAAATTAATAATACAGCTCTCTTCAACATTGCATTTCTTCTTCTGATACTCTTTGTTCTCATAGCAATCCCTCCATATAGTAATAATCACATTCCAGAACATCCGTTCCCTTTCCATTACATTATATTGCACGAACATGTGTTTGTCAAGAAAATCGAACATACTTTCTAAACATTTGTTTGCCATTTGAAATTTTATGTGTTATTATATATTCATATAGGAGGATCGTTTTATGACTAAGGGAAAAATCAGCAAGAAGCAAAGTGAGATATTAGAATATATAAAAGAGGAAATACTGGCGAAGGGTTATCCGCCTTCCGTACGCGAGATCTGTGAAGCCGTGCATTTGAAATCAACGTCTTCCGTACACTCCCATCTTGAGACGCTGGAGAAGAACGGCTATATACGCAGAGATGCAACGAAGCCGCGCGCAATAGAGATTATGGATGATTCCTTTCATCTGTCGCGCCGTGAGATGGTTCAGGTGCCGATCGTCGGCAATGTTGCGGCAGGACTGCCGATCCTGGCGGAACAGAATATTTCCGACTACTTCCCTCTTCCGGCTGACTATATGCCGAAGAACGAAGTGTTCATGCTGAAGGTGCGCGGGGAAAGTATGATCAATATCGGAATTCTTGATGGGGATTTAGTTCTTGTGGAGAGAAGTGATACAGCATCGAATGGCGATGTTGTGGTTGCTCTCATCGAGGATGGCGCTACAGTCAAGACCTTTTATAAGGAGAATGGCTGTTACCGTCTGCAGCCTGAGAATGATTCGATGGATCCGATCATTGTTCAGGAAGCAGCTATTGCCGGTCAGGTGAGAGGCGTATTTCGGTTTCTCCGTTAGCCAGGCGCTTCCTCCGTTTGATATGGGAGGCGTATATTTCGGTAATTATGCGGCATAATTATGGACTTCCATGGCATTCTTCTTCCCTTCAAAGTCCGAAGGACATTGACCGGTTGTGAATATATATGGAAGTCCATTTTGTTGTCTCAGAAACTGGATGGCCTGATTCTGTCTATAACGACGCAGGATCCATTGTCTTACCGTCTCTCCAGATTCTTTCCAGATCATAGAACAGCCGGTTTTCTCTATCGAATACGTGGACAATGATATCCTGAAAGTCCAAAAGTACCCAGTTCGCTGTTGTATAGCCTTCACGCTGCTTCGCAAATACACCTTCTTTTGCAAGGCTCTCCTCCACGCTGTCGATCAATGCCTTGACCTGATTCTGATTTGTTCCATTTGCAATTACAAAATAATCTGCTATGACAGATACTTCGGATATATCGATGATCCGGATATCCTCTCCTTTTTTATCGGCCAGAGCTTCATAGGCAATCTTCGCCATCTTCTTTGAGTCCATATTATTCCTCCTGTTTTTTGTGTAATAGATTTTTATAATAAATGTATGTTGCTTCAGTCATAGGGTCTACCGTTCCGCCTTTTTTCTCCAAATACACCAGTGAATCCTTCAAAATCCGGTACAGCGCCTCATCTATATCGGCAAAGGCCAGCTTTCGGACAACGGGCATATTTGGAAGCATCGTGCGGTTTGGTTCGATGTAATCCGCAATATAAACGATCTTCTCCAGCAGGGTCATATTCGGACTTCCCGTCGTATGAAATCTGATCGCGCTCAGAATTTCAGGATCATCAACCCCATAGTTCTTAGAGGCTAAATATGCACCCAGTTTTGCGTGGATCAGCTTAGGGTTTGCAAGCTCTGATTCCGTCAATTCTATACTGTATTTCTTACAGAGACGGATCTTTTGCTTGTCAGAAATACACTTTGCACAGTCATGAAGCAGACCTGCAAGCTGTGCGCGGTAAGGATCCATTCCCTGTGACATTGCAAGACAGGCTGCCGTATCCATAACGCCCAGTGTATGGATATAACGGCTCTCATCTAATTCTTTTTTTATTTTTTTTCGGATTGTCTGTATTGTTTTCTTTTCCATGTCTTCTTCTGTTTAATCGGGTCTTTCTATGTGATTCTGCCGGTAAAGGCCATGTTTGCGTATATAATCAAGGACAGGACCTGGTAAATACATCCGCAGCTCGGATTCCCTGATCCCGTTTTGTATCCATCCGCGTATCTCGCTGGATGAGACAGGGAATTCTGAAACCGGAAGGAGCCGGATATCGGCGTTAAATTCCTTTGCCGCAGCATCAATCTGTCTCTGAGTCTCTGCAAAGCCCTTTTCATTGCGGACGGCAACAAGGATCGTACAGCATTTCAGAAGTCTCTCCGGATGATACCATTTGTGCAGCATATCAAGCGAGTCCCCGCCAATGATAAAATAAAATCTGCGGTCCGGATACAGCATCTGCAAATGCTCCATAGTATCATAGGAATAAGAAACTTCTGTACGCTCGGCCTCGTACGTGCAAAGCCGGAAACGCTCCTCTGTTTCGATCACATCCTCCAGCATTTCCAAACGTTCCGACACAGTTGCCGTGATCGTACTGCTATCTTTGTGCGGCGGTCTCCCGTTCGGCATGATCCAAAGCTCGTCCAAATGAAATGTTTCAAGAGCAGCTTTCCCGATATGAAGATGCCCGTTGTGGAACGGATCAAATGTCCCGCCCAATATTCCTGTCTTAATCATATTGAACACTCCATAATTGCTTTATGGCAACTCGATTCTCTTTTTATCATCTTTTCCTTCTCTATATAAAACGATTTTCTTACCGATCACCTGCACGACCTGGGAACGGGTCCTTTCTGCAATGACCTCAGCGATAGCTCTCGGATCGTCCATACAATTATTCAGTACGCTGATCTTAATGAGCTCACGCGCTGCAAGGGCTTCAGAGATCGCCTCAGTCTGCGCCGGGGTGATGCTGGATTTGCCAATCTGGAAGATCGGATCCATCGTCATAGCAAGGCTTTTTAGATATGCTCTCTGTTTTGTGGTCATTTATGATTCTCCTTCTGCTAAAGTAAAATAATTTGCGAACAGCATTTCATATTATACAATACTTTATCTTTTCGCGTCAACTGGCTGAGACCGCAAAACCGCAAAATGCTGAGAATGTACGCAAAAGCCGTCGGATTTGCAGGCGGCAAAAATGCTGCCACACGATCGTATGACAGCATTTGCCGGTGCAGATTAAATTTTTCTGTTATCAATAACTCTGACAGCTTTTCCTTCGGATCTTGTGATCGTCTTCTGGTCAACAATATTGACCTTCGCCAATATGCCAAGCATACTCTTAAGGGCGGATACAAGCTTCTTCTCTTTTGCCGCCACAGCTTCAGAAGATGCGCCGACAAGCTCGTCCGGTTTCTCAACGTTAACTTCCAGTGTGTCACTGTTCTTGACACGGTCAACGATCATCTGATAGTTATTTGCCGGCATACCCTGCTTGATCAGAACCTCCTCGATCTGTGACGGATATACGTTTACTCCCTTGATGATCATCATGTCGTCGCTGCGTCCCATCAGTCTGTGAATACGCGCATGCGTACGTCCGCATTTACATTTCTCTCTCGTAATATATGTAATGTCCTTTGTTCTGTAACGGATCAATGGAAACGCTTCTTTTGCGAAGCTTGTAAATACAAGCTCGCCCACCTGTCCGTCCGGAACCGGCTCTAACGTATCCGGATCAACGATCTCCGGAATAAACAGATCTTCGCAGATATGCATTCCGTCCTGCTCTTCGCACTCAAAGGATACGCCCGGGCCTTCAATCTCCGTCAGTCCGTAAATATCATAGGCCTTGATGCCAAGCTTATCTTCGATATCATGCCTCATATCCTCAGACCATGCTTCCGCACCGAAAATACCAGCTTTTAACTTGATCTTGTCCCGAACGCCTCTCTCGTAGATTGATTCCGCAAGAAAAGCGGCATAAGATGGCGTACAGCAGAGAATTGTAGAACCCAAATCTGTCATAAACTGGATCTGTCTTTCTGTATTGCCGGAGGACATCGGAAGAGTAAGACACCCTACCTTGTGGGAACCATCATTAAGTCCGGGGCCGCCTGTAAATAACCCATATCCATAGCAAACATGACAAACATCATCCTTCGTCCCGCCCGCAGCTACGATTGCACGCGCGCAGCCATTTGCCCAGTTATCCAAATCCTTCTGCGTATAAAAATCGACAACTCTCTTGCCTGTTGTGCCGGACGTGGACTGGATACGGACACATTCGCTCAGCGGCTTTGCCAATAAGCCATACGGGTATGCTTCTCTGAGATCATCTTTTGTAAGAAATGGAAGCTTTACGATATCCTTCAATGACTGGATATCTTCCGGCTTCACTCCCGCCTCGTCCATCTTGTCCCTGTAATAAGGCACGTTCTCATAAACTCTTTTTACAACATCAATCAGACCTTTTTCATGAAGTGATTCGATCTCCTCGCGGGACATAGTTTCGATCTCTTCCTGATAATATCTTCCCATTTTACTGATCCTCCATTACAATCATTAATATTGAATTAATACATTATTTTTTTTGAATTCAAAGAAAGTATATCAGAATTTAAAAGGCATGTAAAGAATTATTTCATTACATGCCATTGATTCTAACAATACTGATTGTTGTGATTGATAGAAAATACTATTTATAATAGTCAAACTGGAGTCCGTACATTTTAACAGTATCGCCCTCCTGAATACCTGCGTTTTCAAGCTCATCCAAAATACCGGTATCTTTCAGGAAATTCTGGAAGAAGGCAAATCCTTTCTCCGAATCCAGATTCGTATAGCCGAGCATTTTTTCGATCTTCGGTCCTTCCACAACATAGACGCCGTCTTCCACTTCCACCGTATAAGGAAGATTCTCGCTGATCAGCATATCCTCCGGGAAAAACTCCGGTTCAAATGTCACGGTCTCATGTCCAAGCCTGTCGACCTGCTCACTGACATAGTACAGAAGCTCCCTGATCCCCTCTCCTGTTACCCCGGAGACAGGAAATACTTTGATTCCCTGAGGCTCAAATTCATCCTTCAGGCGCTGCACCGGATCATCGTCCGTGCAGATCGCGTCGATCTTGTTTGCCGCGATCACCTGCGGACGCTTTGCGATATCTTCATTATAATTTGCAAGCTCGGTATTGATCTTGTAAATGTCTTCTACCGGGTCGCGTCCTTCGATTCCGGCCGCATCTACAACATGTATCATCATCTTTGTGCGTTCAATATGGCGCAGAAATTCATGGCCGAGGCCCACGCCCTCCGATGCGCCCTCGATCAGTCCCGGAATATCAGCCATGACAAATCCTTTGCAGCCTTCCAGATCCACAACCCCGAGATTCGGATCGATCGTCGTGAAATGATAGTTGGCGATCTTCGGATTTGCATTTGTCACACGCGATAACAGCGTAGATTTCCCGACATTTGGGAATCCGATCAGTCCGACGTCCGCGATCACCTTCAATTCAAGCTTAACCCAAAGCTCCTGCGACGGCTGCCCGGGCTGGGCGTATTTTGGTACCTGCATCGTGGCGGTAGCAAAATGCATATTTCCAAGGCCGCCTTTCCCGCCCTTTAAGACCACCTGTCTGCGGTTATCTCCCGACATGTCGGCTATCACCTTGTCCGTCTCAAAATCCTTGATAACAGTGCCCTCCGGCACCTTTAAAACAATATCCTGCGCACTCTTGCCGTGACAACGCTTTTTACCGCCCTCCTCGCCGTTTGGGGCGCAGAATTTATGCTTATGTCTGTAATCCTGCAAGGTATTCAGTCCGTCGTCAACCTCAAAAATAACGTCGCCGCCTCTGCCCCCGTCGCCGCCGTCCGGACCGCCGTTCGGCACGTACAATTCGCGGCGAAAACTTACATGACCATCGCCGCCTTTTCCAGATTTAATAAAAATTTTTGCTCTGTCTGCAAACATATTCTCACCTGCTTTCATTTTTCAGATGGGTTTAGAAAAAAAGCTCCAAACCCTGAAGATTTGGAGCTTAAAGTTCTCAGGCATACCATAGTGAACGTCCACTGGACGTTCCTCTGGGACTCATGAAATTATTCACTTACCGGATAGATAGAAACCTGCTTCTTGTCTCTGCCTTTTCTCTCGAAACGAACAACGCCGTCAACAAGTGCAAATAAAGTGTCATCTCCGCCGCGTCCTACATTAATGCCCGGATGAATCTTTGTTCCACGCTGTCTGTAAAGAATATTTCCAGCCTTAACAAACTGTCCGTCAGCTCTCTTAGCGCCTAATCTCTTAGACTCTGAATCTCTGCCGTTCTTTGTAGAACCAACGCCCTTTTTATGAGCGAAAAACTGAAGGTTCATTGTCATCATGGTTTACACCTCCTCGAATATAAGATCTATATATTCCTCATTGTTATTGTCTTCCAGTTCCTGGATTCCAAGAACCATTGTGTCCACCAGCAATTTCGATTCCCCTGAAACATGACCGGTAAAAGAAAAATCGATCAGCCCGGAATCTTCGTCGGAATCCGATGTAAACGGATCGTCGGTAAAACGCTCGATCGCATTGATCGTATTGATCGTAAGCAGGGAAACCGCGGCACATACAATGTCATTTCCTGACTCTGCATAGCCGGCATGTCCGCATAAACGGAACCCTTTATAACTGCCGTCGGGACTCAGAAATACTGTCACCTGAATCATCACACAAAATTAAGCGTTAATCTTCTCGATCTTAACGGCTGTGTACTGCTGTCTGTGACCATTCTTCTTATGGTATCCGGTCTTTCTCTTATACTTGTAAACAATGACTTTCTTAGCTTTGCCGTTCTCTACTACAGAAGCTGTAACTGTTGCACCCTCTACTGCAGGAGTTCCAACCTTAAGCTCTCCATCGCTTACTGCAAGTACCTGGTCAAAAGTATAAGTCTCGCCAGCTTCTACGCCAAGCTTCTCTACTTTAATGATATCGCCTTCGGCTACTTTGTACTGTTTACCACCAGTTGCTATAATCGCGTACATATAGCACCTCCTATTATCATTACTCGCCAGCTGTGGTGTCCTCCCGGAGCTTGCAAACCTCGCTGCGCGGCATACTCATATAGAATACATGAAATTTAAGAAAGCGTCAAGAGTTTCCGTGCATTTTTGTCGAAAATATTTTCTTTTTCCTCCCCGGAGAGCGGCATATTCTGGAGATATTTTATAAATTCTTTCTGCCCGCCCCAGGGTGAGTCTGTCGCGAATAAAATTTTTTCAGAACCGTGGTTCCTTACGATCCGGAGAAACTGTTCATCCGGTATGATTCCGAATGCGTATCCAGTATCAAAATAAACATTTCTTCCAACAAGAAGCCGCTCTACGTCATCCCACATAGCATGTCCGCCCATATGCGCCAATACCAGTTTATCCGGCTGAACATCATCCAGCACTTCGGCCGACATCTGCGGGGTACAATGTACCGGATCCGGATAGCCGATATCCACGCCGGCATGGACGCTGACGATAAGTCCGAGCTCTGAGGCAAAGGAAACGATCCTTTTATAGCGGATGTCATTAAAATTGGTCCCCTGATAATCCGGGTGGAGCTTGATTCCCTTCATGCCTCTTGCCCGGATCTCTTTTAATTCTTCCCTGTAATTGCCGGAATCCGGATGAATCCCCCCGAAGGAAAGGATATGCGGATCATCCCCGGATGCTGCAAATTCATTGATCGAACGGAACTGCGACGGCTTTGTGACGACCGGAAGGACAACGCTGATATCGATCCCCGCTTCGATCGTGGACCGGAGCAGATCCTTGTAAGTTCCGTCCGTATAAGCTTTTGTATTTCCTGTTTTTTCCAGAAAAGGGATCGTCTTTGGGGCGATCTTATCCGGAAACATATGCGTATGAAAATCAATCATATCATTCACCTTCTTTCGTGACAGTCACATCTGCAAAATCCGCCTTTGCAGCTTTGGCAAGATCCTGCGCAGCCAGGTGAAGCTGCAATCCGCGCTTTCCTCCGCTGACATATATCTTCTCCAGCTTTTTTGCATCCTCCTGAATAACGGTTGGAAACTGTTTTTTCATGCCGATGGCGGTGCAGCCTCCCCGGATATACCCGGTAACTGCGGTCAGTTCCTTCAGAGGCAGCATATCGATGGATTTCTCCCGGACTGCGCGGGCTGCCTTCTTTAAATCCAACTCCTCCGCGATCGGGATCACAAATACATAATAATTTTTGCTTTTTCCGATCGCTACAAGCGTCTTATAGACCTCCTCGTGCGCAAGCCCAAGCCTGTCCGCTACATGGACTCCATCCATGAAATCCCCGGTATCTTCGTATGCCGCAGATTCGAACGGGATTTTCATGCGCTCCAGTATACGCATGGCATTTGTCTTCACTTCTTTTTCTTTTTTCGCCATTTATAGGATCTCCTTACCAGTAATAGTATCAGGAATACTTTCTGCAAACGACGGCTCCTGACGCTTTCTTACGACCTCGACGAGCTGAAGTCCGGTCTCATCGATCATTTCCGCCGGGACCGGGTCTTTCAAAAGCGCTTCCCGCAGAATATCATGGTACTCTTCTCTTTTTTGTGCGTCATCCAGATTAATAAAATCAATCAGTATCATGCCGGAAATGTTCCGCAGGCGGAGCTGTCGCGCCGTCTCAAGCGCCGCTTCTTTATTTGTATGAAGAATGGTCTTCCTGCTATCCTTCCCGTGCACGGATTTCCCTGTATTTACATCGATCGCCGTAAGCGCCTCCGTCTTCTGGATCATAAGAAAGCCGCCGCTCCGAAGCCAGACCTTTTCCTGCACAGCTTCTTTCATATATTTGGAAATATGATACAGCGTATCGAGGGAGAGCGACCGATCCTGATAGAACCGAAGCCGGTATGGGAAGGAAGCATTTGAACTGTCAAGACGCCTTTTCAGTTCTTCATACACTGCCGCCTGATCCGTCACGATCTCAGCATCCGTACATCCGGAAATGCGCTGTAAATATTCCATTCCGTACAGAGACGGACGGTACAGAAGCCTGTTAGTACCCGCCGGGGCGTTGACGATCTCCAAAAGCTTTGCGGTCAGAAAATGAAGTTCCGAAAGAAATACTTCTCTTGTGCAGGCAGAAGCAGAAGTCCGTACAATCATATGAAATTCTTTTGCAGGACTTTCATCTTTCTCAAACCAGTCTGCGATCTTCTGGCAGATCTCTTTCGGTAATTTTCGGGAATACGCGATTCCCGGAGAAGCATCCGAAAGGACAATATATACCCCCTGCAGGGTGATCGTATTGGAAACCAGCGCCTTTTTTAAGCCGGACGCTTCCTTTTTGATGATAACCGGAATATGTGCGCCGGGCATAAGGGAACGCCTGACCTCTGAAGCCTTTCCGGCGTCCAGATAACACAAGGTACGTTTCCCGATATCAATATAATAAGCATTCTGAGATGCGACCTTTTTTACAATGGTTCCCATGTAAATGTCGTCCGCGCGGCATTGATCCGGGAACAGCGGGTGCAATTCAGCGATCCTGCCATCCTCTGAAACTGCAGCGATCAGGACGCCGCGAACTGTTGTAATAATCAGTTTTCGCTCCATTAACGATCCTCTCCAATATCATTTAAAGAAATATATCCGCCATTACCATCAGCGGCATACAGTTCGACACGGTGGTATTGAAGCTCCGGCGTCCGCTCTCCGGCTTCATGCTCCATAGCGGAAATGACAAGCTGCGGTTTCAGGTTTTCAACACTTCCGGCCGAAAGCATCATCGCAAGTCCCTCTTCCGTCCGCTTCATATCATAGATCAAAGGTCTGATATTGACCTCTTTCTCACTTTTTTTGGTCTTCTTGACAACGACGATCTCTTTAAGCGTCATAAATCCAGAAACAAATTCTTCAGACAGCCAGGCCGGAAGCCTGTTCTCGTACTTTGGACAGATCAGATAATCTGCGGCGGCTATGATAGACATTCCGTTTCCGGCGCCCTCCGGCAGATAACGATAGCTGGAAACAGTAATTCCGTCTACCATCACTGCATTTAAGCGCGCCACTGCCTCCGCAGACGGCATATTCTCCGTGACTTCAATGTCAAAATATTCTCCTTCACTTGTCAGTCCGATCCCAAGGGGATTTGCAAAAGACATGATCATATGCGGACTGTAACCGGATGTAAATGCGATTGGAATCTCTGCGCGGCGCATCGCCTTCTGAAAATAACGCATCACATCCAGATGCCCGATGAATTTCATAACGCCCGTCTTTGTAAATTTAATCCGTACGTTTTTCAAAGCAGACACCTCCTCCAAATGACGCTGCGCCGCAGCCGGAGCATTGCATCCTGCAGTTCGGCGTGACGACGGCATTTTGCGCCCTCTCCCACTCGCGTTTCAGGAAATCCTTTGTCACCCCGACATCAATGAAATCCCACGGAAGGATCTCGTCTAAGCTCCGCTTTCTCGTATTGTAGAAATCCATGGAGATTCCCGTATTTTCAAACGCCTGGAGCCAGATATCGTAATGGAATTCCTCTGACCATGAGTCAAACAGCGCCCCCAGCCGGTACGCTTCCAGCAAAACCTTTGAGACGCGCCGGTCCCCGCGGGCAAATACGCCCTCCAGAACCGTCAGATCCGCCTCATGCCAGTGATAACGGATACTCTTGTTGTTAAGCTGCGCTTTCTTTTCATTATTTACAATATAAGCGCGGCTGATGTAATCCTCCGTCGTCGTCATCTGCGCCCACTGGAACGGCGTAAATGGCTTTGGCACAAAGAAGGAGGTGCTGATCGTGATCTGACATTTGCCATTTCTCTGATCCTTTGGGATCTCATAATATACACGCGCGATCTTGTCCGCAAGGCGGGGGATCTCTTTCATATCCTCTTCCGTCTCGAAGGGAAGTCCGAGCATGAAGTAAAGCTTTACCTTGTTCCAGCCGCCCTTAAACGCTTCTCCGGCTCCGGCAAGAATCGCATCCTCCGTAAGTCCTTTGTTGATAACATTGCGCATCCTCTGTGATCCGGCCTCCGGGGCAAATGTCAGGCTGCTCTTGCGGACGTCCTGTACCTTACTCATAACATCAAGGGAAAATGCATCGATGCGCAGGGATGGCAGGGAGATATTGATCTTTTTCTCCTTACAAGTATCGATCAGGAAATTCACCAGCTCTTCCAAATGAGAGTAATCGCTGGAGCTTAAAGAACTGAGCGAAATCTCCTCATGCCCCGTATTTTTCAGCATCTCTTCTGCATAATGCTTGAGCATGTCCACATTGCGCTCCCGGATCGGGCGGTAGATCATGCCTGCCTGACAGAAACGGCATCCGCGGATGCATCCGCGCTGGATCTCCAGCACGACACGATCCTGAATGACCTTTATAAATGGTACGACCGGTTTTTCCGGGTAATACGTATCGGAGACGTCCGGCACGATCTCCTTCCGGATCTTTTCCGGAGCCTCCGGACAATTTGGCATAAAGGAAGCGATCGTTCCGTCCTCATGATATGTCGCCTCATAAAAAGCAGGCACATAAATACCCGGAATTCCAGCTGCTTTCTTCAAAAAGTCTTTCCTGGAAAGTCCCTGTTCTTTACATGTCCTGTAGAGATCAAACAACTCATAGTAAACGGTCTCACCCTCGCCGATATAGAAAATATCAAAGAAGTCGGCAAGCGGCTCCGGGTTGTAAGTACATGGGCCGCCGCCGATCACGATCGGATCGTCGTCAGAACGCTCCAGGGCAAATAGCGGGATCTGGGATAAATCCAGCACCTGCAGAATATTCGTATAGCACATCTCGAACTGGATCGTGATGCACAAAAAGTCAAAATCCCTGACCGGATCCTGGGATTCCAGTGCAAAGAGCGGAATCTTCTCTTCCCGCATGATCTTATCCAGATCTGTCCATGGGGAATAGACGCGCTCGCACCAGATATCCGTCCGCTTGTTGAACATGTCGTAAAGGATCTGGATTCCCAGATGGCTCATGCCGATCTCATACAAATCCGGGAAACAAAAAGCTACCCGTATGTCGACCTTACTGCGGTCTTTTATCACCGCATTCACCTCGTTGCCGATGTAGCGGGCAGGTTTCTCTATTTTTAACAGTATTTCGTCACTTAATGCTAATTTTCTCATATTATCTTCCTTTTTGCGTACCAGGCAGACCGTCGGCGTGCCTTTGCTTTTCTAACTGTAGCAAAAAAAAATATTCGCGTCAATTATGATTCCGAAAGTCTGTAAAAAGTTTTTACGGTTACTTATCTATTGCATTTTTTTGTGATTCGTGTTTAACTTTAATTAGAAAGCATTAGAGTCAAATGGAGGATTTTTTATGTCCGAGATAAGAGAACTCATTCACAGTTCAAATCTGACCAGAACACAGGAGACGATCGGCAATTATATTCTGGACAATTCGGATGAAGCCTGTTTTATGACGTCCACGGAGATCGCTTTGAAGCTTGGCGTCAGTGAATCTTCCGTCATCCGTTTCTGCCGTTCCTTAGGGTTCAGCGGTTTTATGGATTTTCAGAAGGCCATGCGGAAGGACTATCAGGATAAGATACTTCGCATTTCGAGCTCAGTTACGGTTCCGGCACAACGTATCGCGAAAAGTTTTAAAATGGCAAATACATCGGATTATGTGCACAGCCACCTGCAAAACACAGCGAAAAATATGGAAGAAATCTTTATCCAAAATACATTTGATACGTTTGAACAGGCTGCCGACTGCATTATCTCCAGCAAACATAAATATATCGCTGCTTCCCGTGCAAATACGTGTCTTGCGGATTATTTTCTCATTTATCTCAAGCACATGCTCCCGAATGTGGAGCTTGCCAATTCCACCGCATGCAGTCCGATCGACCATATTTGCAATATTACTCAGGATGACTGTTTGATACTGTTCAGCTTTCCGCGATATTCATCCGTTGATAAGCTTACCGCTGAGATGGCGGCCGATGCAGGTGCAAAGATCATTGTCATCACGGACAAGCCAAGCTCTTTATTCGCACAATATGCAACTATATTATTTACGGTTCCTGTGGACAGTAATACATTTTTCAATTCCCTGGTCGCGCCCCAGTTTCTGACAGAAACATTGCTGGATACGATCAGCCACAGGGTAAAGGGAATCGAAAAGCGGCTAAAGAAAATAGATAAATATCTTGAGGAATTAGGAAACTATTAACCCACAGCAGACTGGTTTATGCCAGTCTGTTTTTTTTATAAAATAAATAAATTTTTTTTAAAATTGTAAGGATCATTCCCAAATTTGTCCAAAAAATAACTATTATTGCAATTCTTTTTCCAGTATGTTATTGTATTTTATAGAAAAGAAGAATATTCTTCATATTATATTTAATAAGAAGAATATAATTCTCTTCCGCCGCAGGCGCAGCAAAAAAATACTACAAATGGAGGAAAACAAATGAGAGTCGGATGTGTAACAGAAATTAAAAAACAGGAATACCGTGTTGGTATGACGCCTGAAAACGTACAGAGCTATGTTGCAGCAGGTCACGAAGTATGGATGGAAAAGGATGCAGGCGTTGGCTCGGGTTTTACAACGGAAGAATACGAAGCCGCAGGAGCCAGGATCTGTGATACGGCAAAAGAAGTCTGGGACGGCGTTGATATGATGATCAAGGTTAAAGAACCGCTGCCGGAAGAATACCCTCTGTTCCATGAAGGAATGATCCTTTATACATATCTTCACATTGCAGCCGACAGACCGCAGATGGACGCACTGTTGAATGCAAAAGTAAAAGGTGTGGCTTATGAGACACTGATGGAAAGAAACCGCTCTCTTCCTCTCCTCGCCCCGATGAGCCAGATTGCCGGACGTCTCAGCATTCAGGAGGGCGCGAAATATCTTGAAAAACCATTTGGAGGTTCCGGACAGCTCCTGTCAGGTGTCCCGGGAACTCCAAAGGCCAATGTACTGATCCTCGGCGCAGGTACTGTCGGAACAAATGCCTGCAAGATCGCTTCAGGCATGGGCGCGAATGTTACGATTACAGATATTAATCTTGAGCGGCTTGCTTATCTGGATGACATCTTCGGCTCCAGAATCCAGACAATGTACAGCACAGACGCTGCGATCGCAAAGCTTGTTCAGAATGCGGATCTTGTGATCGGCTCCGTACTGATCCCTGGAAAGAAGGCGCCGAAACTGATGAAGAGATCTTACTTAAAGACGATGAAGCCTGGTTCCGTTATCGTTGATGTTGCAGTTGACCAGGGCGGATGCTGTGAATCAACAAAGGTAACATACCATGAGGATCCTGTATTCATGGAAGACGGCATCGTACACTACTGTGTAGGAAATATGCCGGGCGCAGTTCCGAGAACATCCACGATCGCCCTGACAAACGCGACATTGAAATACGGTCTTCAGATCGCCGGAAAGGGCCTTGAAACAGCTTGTAAGGAAAATGATGTTATCTACTCTGCGATCAATACATATGACGGAAAACTTACATGCAGGAATGTTGCAGACAGCTTCGGTCTTGAATATACGAACCCGGTATCTGTCATGTAATCCTGGATACAAGATTATTTACATGATCAGCGCCATGAATTGATTTTATAAATGGGATGAAAGTTTGAGCGAAAAAAGTCATGGGCGAGAGGTTCATTCCCCTTTCCCATGACTTTCTTTCACGCCAGTTCCTTTATATAAATGCCATCCTTTTTGCAGAATCCCATTTTCCGGAGATATTCCTGATGATTATCGTTCGGCCCCGAGTAGATCAGTGTCCGGATCCCGTTTTTCGGGAGCATTTCCATTAAATATTTCCCAATGGAGCAATCCCTGTACATCGGAATCGAATAGTCCAGAGAAATATCCAGTATTCCTTCCGAATCTTTCCCCAGCATAACTCCGGCGGGCACGGCGTCGCAGCACACGATAAACGCCCGGTTAACCCTGGAAAGATTCAGATCAATTCCAGGGAAACATGCTTCGATATCTTTCCTGTAATGTTCCAGAATGTAGGCCAGAAAACTGTCATCATTTGATACGCTGAGCAGATCATAATTCGTCTCTTTATTTCTAAGATGCCATAAAAAATGAATATTGATAAGCACAAGGCAGAAATTCATGAGCGCCGTTGGGTATGAGTGAATGATCAGCGCGTAAATTGCGAAGATCAGACTGCCGACGGAATTCACGACCCGGAGTTTCACTACGGATGTCATAAGGAAAGCAACCAGTACCAAAATGGAGCCAATATAACCTACCAGTTCAATTATTATTGCTGTACTCATATGACTTACCGATCAATAACCCTTTCCATTGTCCGTATTCTTCAGGATCTTAATGAGCCTGCTTGTACCGAGACGCTCCGCCCCAAGACGTACAAATTCTCTTGCGTCGTCAAAGGAAGAGATCCCGCCGGCCGCTTTTACTTTTACATTTTCACCGATATGGCGTTTCATAAGCGCAACATCCTCAAAGGTAGCGCCGGAGGATGAAAATCCGGTGGACGTCTTAATGTAATCCGCGCCTGCGCTTGTCACGATCTCGCACATTCTGATCTTTTCAGCTTCTGTCAGCAGGCATGTCTCGATGATGACCTTTAAAATATGACCGCCGCAGGCTTCTTTGACCGCTTTGATCTCCTCTTCCAGTTCCTGATACATACTGTCCTTTACAAAACCGATATTAATGACCATATCGATCTCTGACGCGCCCCTGGCGATGGCGTCCTTTGTTTCAAACACCTTCGTCTCTGTCGTGCTGTAGCCGTTTGGGAAACCAATGACTGTGCAGATCGGGAGCTTTCCGTCCACATACTTTGCTGCCCTCTCTACATAAGCTGCCGGGATACATGCGGACGCAGTTCCGTATTTCATCGCATCATCCAGGATCTCGCGTATCTCATTCCACGTGGCTGTCTGTGTCAGTAATGTGTGATCCACATATTTTAATAATTCCGTATCTTTCATATTCCAAAATACCCCTTTTCTTTCAACCGTTTTAGATGCCCAGTTTTTCATATCCAAGTATTTTCTCAATCTGCGAGCAGACGATCGCAAATGCGACCGCATTTTGCCCGCTGTTTATTACGATATCAGCCTTAGCCTTTGTCGGCTCGACAAAAATATTATGCATTGGTTTCACCGTACTCAGATATTGGTCGACAATATCATCCAGTTCCCGTCCCCGTTCTTTTACATCCCGGAGAATACGCCTCAAAATACGCTCATCCGCGTCTGCATCGACAAAAATCCTGATATCCAGAAGATTACAGATGCGTTCATCAGCCAGTAATAAGATTCCTTCTACAATGATGATCTTATTCGGTTTGATCTCAACAGTCTCGCTGGAACGGTTATGCTGTGTGTAATCATAAACAGGACACAGAATCGTCTTACCGTCTTTTAACGCCCTCAAATGCTCCAAAAGCAGATCTGTTTCCAACGCGTCCGGATGGTCATAATTGACTTTCCTTCTTTCTTCTAAAGGAATATCCCCCTGCTGACGGTAATAATTGTCATGATAGATCACAGTGACCGCATCTCCAAAATATGCTTTTAAACGGTTTGTAAATGTTGATTTTCCGGAACCGGTTCCACCGGCAATTCCTATGATTACTGTTTCCATTTTTCCTCTTATTTCAGCGCCGGTTCAAATGCCGGAACTATATGTTCTGAATAACTGCGGCTACAAGCTTCTTAAAATCAGAAGATACACGGTCGGCGATCTCCTGCACCTCCTTGTGATCGAGCGCTTCTGTAGTCATGCCGGCCGCAAGGTTGGTGATACAGGAAATGCCGCACACCTCAAGTCCCATATGACACGCCGCCATTGCCTCGCAGGCTGTGCTCATTCCAACCGCATCTCCTCCCCAGGTCCTGCACAGGCGCACCTCAGCCGGAGTCTCATAATTCGGGCCGGTAAACTGTACATATACGCCTTCACGGATCGGAACATCACATTCGTATGCGCATTTACGGATGACGTCCTGCATACGGTTACTGTACACATTGCTCATATCCGGGAAGCGGTCCCCAAGCTCGTCCACATTCGGCCCTATAAGGGGACTTGGAATACCCGTCGTAATGTGATCGGTGATCATCATCAGGTCTCCGGGTTTGAACGTTTCATTCACCCCTCCGGCAGCATTTGTCAGCATGATCTTCCTGGCTCCAAGGAGTCCCATGAGGCGTGTTGGAAGTACGACGTCCGGCATAGCATATCCTTCATAATAATGGACTCTTCCCTGCATGATAACTACCGGGACAATTCCAACATATCCGAATACAAAACGCCCTTTATGTCCTGCAACAGTAGAAACGGGAAATCCCTCAATATCATTATAATCAACAGTTGCCTCAATCCGGATCCCATCTGCAAAGTCCCCAAGTCCTGAGCCAAGTATCAGACCGACCTCCGGTTTGAAATCCGTCTTTTCCCGCACGCTTGCGAGGCATGTCATTAATTTTTTATACATGTCTAATCATCCTCTTTTATAAATTTTCTGTAAGTATTTCTGATACAATTTTAACTAACTGAAGATACTGGTCATAATTGATCACTATGTAATTACCCTGCGTTGTCAATAAACCATTCTCTTTAAATTTGTTGATGGAACGGGTAATTGTTTTGATACACAGCCCCGTACAGTCTGACAGTTCCTGCCGGTTTTTCTTTAAGTGCAGTATCCCATTCTGAGCATATTCACGGTAACGTTTCATCAAAATATAAGCAACACGGTTTGACCCCTGCAGGAACAGAAGATTTCGCCCTACACGATCCTGTTCCAGAAGATATTCCCCCATAAGGCGTGCTTCCAGCTTCATAGCAATCGCGTCAGAATCCAGCCATTTCTGGAAATCATTTTTAGGAATTTTAAGGACAATACAGTCAGTCACAGTCTGAAGCGTCGTCTGATAAGTATCCAGGTTGATAATGACCTCCATACCGCCCAGGGCATATACTTTATTGAACAACATAAAATCATAGTTGATCCCGAATATCCGGCAGTCTGTTGCCTTTACGATGCCCTCTCCGACAAAGTAAATCATGTCTACCGGCTCGCCTTCCCGTACAAAGGTCGTTCTTTTTGGCATATTTTCGACTGTACAACGGTTCAAAAGCCATTTGGGCGCTGTCAGGAAATGATCCTCAAATTGCTGTCTTCTGTCCGCATCTATTTTATTCAGAAAAGGTAATATTTGCTTTAAATAATCTTCATTCATAGTATCTCTTTGCCTTTTACATATTTTGCCTGAATATTTTTATCTTCCGCAAGATAGACCAGCCGCTCCAGCCGCTCTTTAACCGTGAGCTTTTTCGGAGATCTTAAGCCTGATTCATTGAGCACGACGGCGTCAAATTCATATCCGGGTTCGAAGCTTCCGACTTTTCCGAAGAACTCTCCGCCGCCCTTTGTCGCAAGATAGAAAGCCTCTTCTAATTTAAGCGGCGGCAGGCTTTGGTCGACCAGTCTCCACCTGAGCTTGGAGCATTGGATCGCCATTGCCATCGCCTGGAACATAGAAAGACTTGATCCTGCCGCAACATCCGTACCAAGTCCCAGCTTCATACCCTGATCAAGGAAGCGCCGTACCGGAGCAATCCCGGATGAAAGATTCGCGTTCGATTCCGGACAATGGGCAATAAATACATTCTGGTCCTTCATCATCCTTATCTCATCATCCGTGCTGTGCACGCAATGCGCCATGATTGTCGGACAGTCGTCTCCAAACATCCCATGCAGATTATACGCATCACCGTAAAATTCAGATTTCGGACACAATTCTTTTACCCATGCGATCTCATTTAGATTTTCGGACAGATGAGACTGCATTGGGAGCTTATATTTCTTCTGAAGAATGGAAAGACCGTCCATCAGTTCATCCGAACAGGTCGGAATAAATCTCGGCGTCAGGATCGGCTTTACATTTTGAAATTCCGCACATTCTTCGATCCATTTTTCCGTATCTTCGACTGCCTTTTGCGCGCTTTCTTCGCACAGATAGTCCGGACTGTTGCGGTCCATATTTACCTTGCCGACGTACGCAGCGATGCCTGCTTCTTCTAATTTCCGCATCAAAAGGAGCGTTGTATGTCTGTGAAGTGTTCCGAATATACAGGCTCTTGTTGTCGCGCTCCTGAGAAGCTCATCTGTAAATATATTATACGCCTTTTCCGCATATTCTGCATCTGCATATCTGGCTTCTTCCACAAAAGTATACGTGTTCAGCCAGTCGATCAGTTCCAGATCCATTGCCATTCCGCGGAATGAATACTGCGGTGCATGCACATGCAGATCTGTCATTCCCGGAATGACAATATGATCGCCGTAGTCGTGGCATTCCAGATTTTTATAACATTCCGGCAGATCTCGGAAAACGCCTCTGCAGATACCATCTATGCAGACTGCATAGCTATCCTCCCATATTTCAATTTCCGAACTGTTTTTGCTGTAGCAAATACTCCCCTTTATAATAAACTCTGCCATAAATCCTTCCTCCAGTTATACGGTAATACTTTTATCTCTGTCCTTTGTCGTAAGGAATACCTTCTGCCTTCGGCGCCCGTGAATTTTTGGAGAACAACGCCAGTACAACAAGTGAAATAATATACGGAAGCATATTATATACCGTACTTGGCAAATGGAGCGCTGTCAGTATATCGAATCCCGAGTACACATTGGAAAGCGCCCGGAACAGACCGAAAAGCAGAGCTGACAGTGCGATCAGTTTCGGTTTCCACTGACCAAAGATCATAACGGCCAGCGCAAGGAAGCCAAAGCCTGCGACGCCATTTTCAAATTTCCACTCGCTTACGCCGGCTGTGATATAAACGATTCCGCCAAGTCCGCCGAGAACGCCGGAGATCAGTACGCCCGCATAACGCATCCGGTAGACATTGATACCTACGGAATCAGCCGCCTGCGGATGCTCGCCGCAGGCCATCAGGCGAAGTCCGAATTTGGTCTTATACAACACAACATGCGAAACAGCCAGAAGCACAACCGCCAGTACCATGAACCAGCTCAGCTCAAATTTACCGATCTTTAATAACGAAAATGCCTTTTTCTGCTCAATATACTGGATCGCAGAAGAAACATTATTTACATTTTCAGACATATTGATCGCTTTCACAAATACGGTTGCCGCAGCGGTTCCGAGGAGGTTCATTGCCGTACCAACCAGCGTCTGATCCGCCTTGAAGTTGATCGCCGCCACTGCAAGAAGCAGCGAATAAATAACGCCAAAGATAACGCTTCCAAGGATAACGCCCAGGATCATAAGTACAGCCGGAAGGTTCGGCATCCCTCTCATAACCAGGGCTCCGCCAAGAGCGCCCATAACCATGACGCCTTCCAGTCCGAGATTGATAACTCCGCTGTGTTCCGAAAAACATCCGCCAAGCGCCACCAGCATCAGTACGCATGCGTAGATCAAAGTATATTGTAATAATAGTGCCATTACTTATTTCCTCCCTTCGTATCCTTCTTGACCGCTTTACCAATGCAATATTTGAAAAACAGAACAAAACTGCAGAAGTAAATGATGATGGAAGAAATCAAATCTGATATCTGTGAACAGTAGACCATCTTGTCCACATAAGAGCCTCCGCTCGTAATATGCTGGATAAAGAATGCGGAGAACACACTTCCGATCGGATTCAATCCTCCAAGGAAAGCTGCCGCGATTCCGTTAAATCCCATGGCCGGAACTGCCGTCTGCGCGCAGGACCACTGTTCGATCCCGCTTAAATAGAGGAACGATGCGCCAAGACCTGACAGACATCCCGCAATTACCATTGTAAGGATCATGTTTCTCTTCTCTTTCATACCTGCATATTTTGCGGCGTTTTTATTGAGTCCCGTTGCTTTTAATTCATATCCAAGTTTTGTCTTTTCCATCACGACCCATACGCAGATTGCAATGATGATTGCAAGCGGTATTGCGATCGTTACATACCGGTTGTCCGAGAAAAGATGCTGAAGTCCAAGGCCTGGTAGAATCGCCCCCGGACTGTTTGTCTTTAACGCCAGAGTGTATGTAGTTGTGGATTCCTTTACATTTGTAAGAAGCATGTTGACTCCATATAAACTGATCCAGTTCAGCATAATACCGGCAATTACTTCATTAACATTGAGATATGCTTTCAATGCGCCTACGATACCGCCAAGGATCCCGCCGCCGATCATTGCTGCGATCACACATACGTACCATGGCATCTGAAAAGCAAGCGCAAGGTACAGGCTGATCCCTGCTCCGACAGCATACTGTCCGGATGCGCCGATATTGAACAGACCTACCTTATATGCGAAAAGGATGGATAATGTACACATCAGAAGCGGAGCTGTTTTGACAAGTGTACTTCCAAAATACTCAAGCGCTACCGCAGGTCTTGGGAAATACAAAAAGTTCTTCAGGATCGATGCGATCGCCTTGCCTGCTCCGGCAGGATTGATAAACAGCAATACAATATAGCCGACAATTAATCCAAGCAAAATACATATAAGGGATGAAACTACTGACTGTACACCCGGATTTTCCAAAAAGCTTTTCCTTTGTGTTTTTGTATTCATTTCCTACACCTCCTGTCTCTTGGCGCCTGTCATATACAGCCCAAGCTCTTCCATTGTGACGTCCTCCGGTTTGAATTCTCCGACCAGCTCGCCCTCATACATAACCAGAATACGATCCGGTACGTCCATAACTTCATCCAGCTCAAGGCTGACAAGGAGAACGGCCTTTCCGGCGTCTCTCTGTTCAATGAGCTGTTTGTGGATAAATTCGATCGCCCCGATATCCACGCCCCGGGTAGGCTGAACCGCGATCAGAAAATCAGGATCTTTATCGATCTCGCGCGCGATGATCGCCTTCTGCTGATTTCCTCCGGACATGGCTCTTACTGTTGTGACCGCGCCCTGACCGGAGCGAACGTCATATTCGTCGATCAGTCGATTGGCATATTCGCGGATCTCTTTTCTCTTTAACATTCCGAACTTATCTGTAAATTTCGGCTCAAAATAGCGCTGCAAAACCATGTTATCTTCCAAAGAGTAATCCAGGATCAGCCCATGCTTATGCCTGTCCTCCGGAATATGGCTCATACCGAGGACAGATCTTTGGCGGATGGATTCCTTTGTAACGTCTTTTCCATTCAGGGTAATATTTCCGCTTTTGAGCGGTTCAAGCCCTGATAATCCATAAATCAGCTCTGTCTGACCGTTTCCGTCGATACCTGCGATACATACGATCTCCCCTTTACGTACCTTGAAGCTTACATCATGAACCGCATCCTTTTTATTTCCGCCTGCAACAGTCATGTTTTTCGCCTCGAGCACAACATCGCCCGGAATGGAAGGTTTTTTATCTACTTTAAAGCTTACGTCTCTTCCGACCATCATGGCGGAGAGTTTCTCCGGACTTGTATCTTTCGTCTCAACAGTTCCAACGTATTTTCCTTTTCTGAGGACCGTACATCTGTCCGCGACCTCCATGATCTCGTTCAGCTTATGGGAAATGAAAAGAATACTCTTACCTTCTTTTGCAAGTCCCCTCATAATATGCATCAGTTCCGCAATTTCCTGAACTGTGAGTACCGCCGTAGGCTCATCAAAGATCAGGATCTCATTGTCGCGGTACAGCATCTTTAAAATCTCCGTTCTCTGCTGCATACCGACCGTGATATTTTCAACCAGCGCATCCGGCTCCACCTGCAGGTGATAACGCTGAGATAATTCCATCACTTTTTTTCTCGCCTCATCCTTTTTAAGCAGTCCGCCCTGCGTCGGCTCAACGCCAAGGATGATGTTGTCCAGAACTGAAAAACAATCGACCAGTTTAAAATGCTGGTGAACCATTCCGATGCCAAGATCATTCGCATCGTTTGGATTTTTGATATTCACTTTCTTCCCGTCTTTACGGATCTCGCCTTCTTCCGGCTGGTACAGTCCGAACAAAACACTCATCAGAGTAGATTTGCCCGCACCATTCTCACCTAAAAGCGCATGAATTTCTCCTTTTTTTAACTGTAAGGTAATATTGTCATTTGCGATAATACCAGGAAATCTCTTGGTAATATTCAACATCTCAACGGCATATTCTCCCATTACGCTCTTCCTCCTTTATGAATCCCCCATTACATGATTGATCCTTCTCTAATATTTACATTGACAGATACTTCCGGAACTTCGTCGATCGAATCGCTGATCTCGATTTCTCCATCGTAAATTTCCTGTACCATTTCACGATAATCATCTACTGTGAAATCATCATTCCACTGCGTGCTTTCCTCCGGAAGACCTACGTAATTCAGATCCATATCTGTTCCTGATACGAGACCCAGATTTTCAATCTGTCCTACATGCTCCTCCCATGTATCTGTCACGATGATCGCATCAAGCATTGCGTAGATTGTAGCAGTCAGACCCTTCATGGCCGATGTGACTGTCATTCCTTCTTCGTATGCGTCGATGATCGGAGCCTGGTCACTGTCAACGCCGATGACTTTACCGCTTGTTTTTGCCGCAGCCTCCGCAGCCGACGTGAAAATTCCGCCTCCGCAGGCAAATACCACTTCCGTACCCTTGCTGTACCAGGTATCCATCGCAGCTGTGATCTCTGTGGAACCATAAAACTGTCCGCCGTATGCGTACTCTACACTTACTTCATCTGAAATACCAAGCGCTTCCGCCGCATCGTTGATTCCCTGAAGATACCCGTATCCATATCGCATAACTGCCGGAACGGCCTGCCCGCCAAGGAATCCAAGGCTACGATATCCAAGCATTACCGCAGTATATCCTGCCATATAGCCAGGAATCTCTTCCCGATAAACAGCACAGTATGTATTTCCTGTGTTGTAATAGTCAGAGGCTTCATATGCATCCGGATCATCGTAGTATTTACTGCCGACTGCAGCGGCAATAATATCGCCGGCGGTCATATCCAGAACAATAAATTTCACATCCGGATATTTATAAGTTACTTCAACTAATGTTCCCGCAAAAATATATCCGGACATAACAATGATGTTATACCCTTCTGCAACTGCGACGTCGACCATGGCGATACGCGCATAATCCGTATCTCCATCCGGTTTTTTGTAAGTAAATTCGATATTATTTTCCGAACAGTATGCGGAACAAGCCTCATATGTCGTTTGATTAAATGACTGATCCGTAATATCTCCGGCGTCTGTGATCATTGCAACGCGATATTCGGAATCACCTGTTGCTGTATTCACTTCTGCAGTAGTTCCGCACGCCGTCAAAGACAGCATCATGGAAACTACAAGAAGTACAGATATCAGCTTTTTCATGTGCTTCATAGTTTTCCTCCTTAAACTTTTACTTCAAAAATGCAAGCAGGGATTCACCGATCGTATTCTCCGGCATAGCTACGCCAAAGTTATCTGCGATTGTTGCTCCTATCACTGCAAAAGTATCCTGTTCCGGTAATTCTCCATCTGAGATCATAGACTTAGAATATGCAAGAAACGGTACTTTCTCTCTGGTATGGTCTGTTCCTGTGTAGGTCGGATCATTCCCATGATCGGCCGTGATGATCAGAAGATCATCTTTTCTCAGAGCTTCCAGCAGAACGCCCAGTTTCTGATCAAAGGCTTCCAGTTCCTGTGCATATCCTTCCGGATTTCTTCTATGTCCCCATTTTGCATCAAAATCAACCAGGTTTACAAAGCAAAGTCCTTTGAAATCTTTCCCGGTCAGATCGATCGTCTGATCCATGCCATGGACAGAGGATTTCGACTTGTGCGCCTCTGTGATACCCTCTCCGTCAAAGATATCGACGATCTTTCCAACAGAGATCACATCATAGCCTGCATCCTGCAATGCATTCAGAGTGGTTCCTGACGTTGGCTTTAATGCATAATCATGCCGGTTGCTCGTGCGTTCAAATTCGCCCTTTTTCTTACCTACGTACGGCCTTGCGATCACACGTCCGACTCTCCATTCTTCCCGAAGGGTCAGCTCGCGTGCGATCTCGCAGCAGCGGTAAAGCTCCTTAAGGTCAAAGGTTTCCTCCTGTCCGCAGATCTGAAGTACCGAATCTGCAGACGTGTAGACGATCATATGCCCCGTAGCAATCTCTTCTTCCCCAAACTCATCGATGATCTCTGTTCCGCTGGCGCTCTTATTTCCGATCACCTTATGGCCGGTGCGCTTTTCCAGCTCCTCGATCAGCTCCTCAGGAAAGCCATGCTCTGTGAACGTCTGGAACGGCTGCTTCGTCTCGATCCCCATCATTTCCCAGTGACCGGTCATCGTATCCTTTCCATTGCTTGTTTCCCTGAGAACCGCATGGTAACCAAGGGGATGCTCCAGAGCCTCGACCTGTTTTAACGGCGTAAGATTTGCCATTCCAAGCTTTTGTAAATTCGGAATCCGGAAGGTCTCAACAGACTCGGAGATATGTCCAAGGGTATTGACATTGCGGTCGCCGAATTTATCCCCATCCGGCATTGTTCCAATGCCAAGCGAGTCGATTACGATCACAAAAATACGTTTATATTTACTCATATTAAATCCCACCTATTTTAAATTTTCGGAGCCAAATCCAAGCGGCAGCAGATCCTTTAATTTGAATACTTTATAATCATCTTCCCCGGTTGCGAGAATGATATCGAACTTTTCCGGATCGCAGAACTCCATCATAACCTGACGGCAGACGCCGCATGGAGCTGCATATCCGGTTAGTTTTCCATTTTTCCCACCTACAATACAGATTGCCCGAAAGTCCCTGACTCCCTCGCTGACAGCTTTAAAGAACGCGGTGCGCTCTGCGCAATTCGTCGGAGTGTAAGCTGCATTTTCAATATTGCATCCTGTGTATACAATCCCATTTTCAGCAAGCAGCGCCGCGCCAACCTTAAAGCCGGAATATGGCGTATATGAAAATTGTAACTGTCTGACTGCAATCTCAATCAGTTCCTGAATCTGTGCTTCTTTCATAGATAATGCCCTCTCTTATTTTCTGGATTTCTGATCTGCCTGGATCAAATCACGGATTGCCTCAACAGCGACACGGATCGCCATCTCCGTATCATGAACAACCGGATTGTCGAGTCCTTCCTTTTCCCTCTCCTGGTTAGCCAGAACAAGGAAACAGGATCCGACTCTGACCCTCAGGCTGCTTCCTACAACAAATAATGCTGCGGACTCCATTTCAGATGCAAGACATCCCAGTCTCTTCCATGCCTCCCACTTGTTAAGCAGCTCGTAGCTGACCGGTTTCGTCTCCGGGGAATGCTGTCCATAGAAGGAATCCTTGCACTGTACGACCCCGACATGATAATTCTGTTCCAGCTTCCCGGCTGCCTGAACAAGCGCATTCACCACCTGAATATCTGCGACCGCCGGGAATTCGATCGGTGCGTATTCCCTGCTTGTTCCCTCCATCCGGATGGCTCCATTTGCAATTACAATATCGCCGCTCTTGACATCTGTCTGCATTCCTCCGCATGTACCGATGCGGATAAATGTATCTGCCCCCGACATCACAAGCTCTTCCATTGCAATCGATGCAGACGGTCCGCCGATACCTGTTGATGTTACGCTTACCTTCACCCCATCCAGATAACCCGTGTATGTAACATACTCTCTGCTGTCAGCAACCAGCTCTGCATTGTCAAATAAGCGCGCGATCTTTGCACAGCGTTTCGGATCTCCCGGTAATATTACGTATCGTCCGACGTCGCCCTGTCCGACCTGAATATGATACTGCTTATCTGCATTTTCTGAATAATTCATATGATTCACCTCTCTTTATATTATATTTCATATAGTTTCATTTTACACAGATGCGAAAATGTGAAAAGGACTTAAGTCCTCGTTTGATGATTTACGTCGTTTTTTACAGTTTTATTTTTAATTTTTTGTGCATTTTGCACATATATACCATTGCAACAGGAACCCCTACCGGAGTTCCCCTCTCATGCACGGCAGCAAAAATAAGGACAGCTATGCGCAGATCCTTTTACTCTGACACAAGCTGTCCTTCCTGTTCATATTATATTTCCAATCGATCGACCGGTTCCATACCGGAACCTACGAGTGTTTCCCGATACGGTAATCTGTTTTTAATATTCTCATGATCGCCCTCGAAGCAACATCCACAATGATAAATCCGAATGCGATGGCGAGGCATGTTGCAACCAAAACGAGCGTCTCGGCGGACGCCATGTCCATATCCTGACTTACAAAACCATACATCATATAATAGAGATTCGCTCCCGGTATCAGCGGAAATACCGAAGCTGTCAGGAAGATTGTGGACGGCGCCATATTAATCCTGGCCATAATAAATGCATAAAATGCGACGAAAACCGCCGCCGTTAATGTTGCGACGAAATTGCTCGGCTTATAATAATATACCAAAACATAAATTCCCCATGTAAAAAATGCGCCGATACTTGAGAAAAACACCTGTCTTCCTCTGATCTTAAACCAAATAGCAAATCCCGTGCAGGCGATCGTACAGGAGATCAGCTGAACCGGAACGCTCTGATTTAAAACGTAGCTTTCCGCGGACACAGCGTTCAGCATAAGCATCGCAAGAGCAATCCCGAACGCAATTCCGGCAGCGCCGAGGAAAGAATTCATAATGTTCAGGAACCCGGATATAAAATCCCTCTGCAGAAGATCACGGATCCCATTCGTGGTTCCAAGCGCACTGATAAGGAGCATGACGATCCCGATCATAATTCTCTCCGGATGACTCCCGATTCCGAATCTTACCGCCTCAATGATAAACGCCTCGGCAAGGAAAGCCAGAATCATGTTGTAGATCATCAGATTACTTTCACGCCTGCTCAGCCATTTCCCAACAACAACGATTATGAGCGATGCGATGACCGCGACAACCGCATCCATAAGGTTGCATCCGAAGAAAACTGCGAACCCGGTTCCGCCCATGACGCCTGCAATATATCTTAAGGCCGGAGGCTGCTGTTCACGGTTCATGACTTCCAGATACTTCTCATGAAGCAGCTTCTCATCCGGCTTGTTCTGACAGACATATCTGGATAGATTATTCAGATAATCCAGCCGGTCGAAATCAAGGTCTGTCGATTCAATATGACGGATCTGCGTAATGATATCCCCATCCGGCGTCTCCACTGTAATCTGGATGTTGCTCGGTATTACATAGACATCATAGTGAACAAATCCATAGCTTCTGCACATTCTGTAAAGGCTGTCCTCCAGTCTGAAATTTTCCGCGCCGCTCTGCAGCATAGCTTCACCAATATCAAGAATTCCCTGTATGATCCTGTTATAATCCATATATATATCCCTCAAGTGTATTGACTGTTCTATATCTATATCAATTTATCACTTCATATATATAAAGTCA
>CAZPXF010000002.1:0-49464 GCA_964590945.1 uncultured Lachnospiraceae bacterium
AGTGATTCTTGTAACTTTGAATAAAAGGCCATACTCCCGTGCAGGAATACGGCCTTCTTATTTCCGCGAAAAGAAACCTCTGTCAATGCTTTCTCTCCGTCACAGCGGGTCGAAAAACAATTCCGCTATGCTTTCCACAATGAATGAAGATTGCAGTATGCATAGACAGCTTCTACCTCATCGCCATCGCAGATGGAGAAACATACCTTTGGTGCATCGCCCGGTTTCAGAGCCTTGCGCTGATTTCCCTGTTTTGTCTGCAAGGATACCCATTCGATATAATGCTCCGGAAGCATCGGATGCTCAACCTCTCCAACCGTAACTGTGACTATATTGCCCTCGACCTTGTAAACAGGAACATGCTTCTCCTGCGCGGCGTCTGTAGTTCCCGGTACGATCTCCTTCATTTTCTGTCCGCAGCACATGACCGGCACACCGGCATTCTTTACCATAGCAATGATATTTCCACAATGTTCACAAATATAAAATTTCTGTTCCATACTGATTCCTCCTGAAAATTTTCTATGTCTTTGACACATCTTTATTATAGCAGGAAAATGAGTCTTCCACCATATATTCAGCATTTTTATCTGTTAAAATTTAAAAACTGCTGCTGCTGTTCTGACAGGCTTTTTCTGAATTTCCGCGGCTCATTGCAAATAAAACTGTGGAAAAAACATACACACAGTGTTACAATGATTTTGTACCTATTACACGGTCAGGAGATTTGACGGATCATCCGGTCAAACGACCAAATTATATGACAGGAGGCAAATTATATGAACCCAACAGCTATGTTCAAGCTGTCATACGGCTTATTTGTACTGACCGCCCATGAGGGTGAGAAAGACAGCGGCTGTATTATCAATACGGCCACACAGGTTACTTCACAACCGAACAGGATCGCAATCGCAGTTAACAAGGCTAATTACACGCATGATATGGTTAAGAACACCTCGAAATTCACCGTATCTATCATCAGCCAGAGCGCGACTTTTGACTTGTTCAGGCACTTCGGCTTCCAATCCGGAAGAGATGTAAATAAATTTGAGAACTTCGCCGACTGCAAAGAAGCATCCAACGGCACAATGATCGTTACTTCCGGCACAAATGCCTATATTTCTGCGGAGGTTATTTCTACAACAGATCTTGGTACCCACACATTGTTTATTGCAGATGTGACGGATGCAGATGTATTGAGCGAGACTCCGTCTGCAACCTATGAGTACTATCATCAGAGCATCAAACCGAAACCGCAGCCGGTTGGAAAGACTGAAGAAGGCAAGACCATCTGGAGATGTACGATCTGCGGATACGAATACGTCGGTGAAGAGCTTCCGGAGGATTTCGTTTGTCCTTTATGCAAGCATCCGGCGTCGGATTTTGAAAAAGTCACAGTCAACGAGGAGGCATCCGCTGCAAATAAATACGCAGGAACCAGGACAGAGCAGAATCTTTGGGAAGCATTTGCAGGCGAATCCCAGGCCAGAAACAAGTATACTTACTTCGCTTCCGTAGCTAAAAAAGCCGGATATGAGCAGATCGCGGCATTATTCCTTCAGACTGCTGAGAATGAAAAGGAGCACGCAAAGCTCTGGTTCAAGGAATTGGGCGGGCTTGGCGATACGGCGGAGAATCTCCTCCACGCAGCAGAGGGCGAGAACGACGAGTGGACAAACATGTATCCACGAATGGCAGAGGAAGCCGACAAGGAAGGTTTCCCGGAGCTTGCAGAGAAGTTCCGCGGCGTCGCAGCGATCGAGAAAGCACACGAAGAAAGATATCGTGCACTTCTCAACAATGTGGAGACCAGACAGGTATTTGAAAAGAGCGGCGTACAGATCTGGGAGTGCAGAAACTGCGGCCATATTGTAGTCGGAACAAAGGCGCCTGATGTATGTCCTGTATGCAAACATCCGCAGGCTTATTTTGAAATAAGAAAAGAGAACTACTGATTTTTTTAAGGGGTACCGCCTGATCCATCGGGCGGTACCCCTTTTTTTAATTCTTTATTTGTTCAGCGGATTCCATCGGTTGATCGCCGCACAAAGCGCATCGATCGAGCATGTGATAATATCCTCGTGGATGCCGACGCCCCAGTACAGCTTATCATCCGCCTTGATCGCAACAAACGCGAGCGCCCTTGAAGAAGATCCTTTTGTCAGCGCATGCTGCTCATACACATCGATGACATACTGGATTCCAAGATGTTTCTTGATCGCATTGCTGACTGCATCCAGACGTCCATTTCCGTTGGCGGTCACGACAACCGTATCCTTTTCACCGGTCTTTGTAATCGATACCGCCGCCTCAATTCCATTGATCTGTTTAAAATGGCACTCACTGATCGCAAAGCTTCTTGGGACATTCTTATAAGTATCCCTGAAAATACGATATACCTCCTCCGGAGCAAGCTCCTTGTGCCCCTTATCAGATACATCCTTCACAATATATCCAAGCTCCTCGCGCATCTTTTCCGGAATCAGGATTCCATATGCCTGCTTCAGCACATAGCTGACGCCGCCCTTGCCGGACTGGCTGTTGATACGGATCACATCCGAATCATACGTTCTCCCGACGTCTTTCGGGTCGATCGGCAGATATGGAACCGTCCATTTGCCATCCGGATTCTTCTCCCTGCATGCCATTCCTTTGGAAATAGCATCCTGATGAGAACCGGAAAATGCGGTAAATACAAGACTTCCTGCATATGGCTGACGCATGGAAACGGTCATGCCCGTCAGCTTCTCATATGTCTCTGCGATCTCTGTCATATTGCTGAAATCCAGCTTCGGATCAACTCCGTGCGCAAAAAGGTTCATAGCCAGCGTCACAATATCGACATTACCCGTACGTTCTCCATTTCCGAAAAGCGTTCCCTCGATACGGTCTGCCCCTGCCAGGAGCCCCAGCTCCGCATCGCTGATGCCGCAGCCCCTGTCGTTGTGCGGATGCAGGCTCAGCACAACGCTTTCACGATATTTCAGGTTCTTGCTGATATATTCTACCTGACTTGCAAATACGTGCGGCATTGCGATCTGAACAGTCGTAGGAATATTGATGATCGCTTTTCGCTCCGGCGTCGGCTGCCACACATCCAAAACCGCATTGCATACTTCTACTGCATAATCAACCTCTGTTCCCGGAAAGCTTTCCGGACTGTACTCAAAGGAAATATTCCCCTTCACATCTGCTGCCAGATCCTTCAGGAGCTTCGCCCCGTCAACTGCGATCTGCTTCACCTCTTCTTTTGATTTCTTAAATACCTGTTCCCGCTGCGCAACGGACGTCGAATTGTACACATGTACAACCGCATTCGGCGCGCCATCCACCGCCTCAAAGGTACGTTTGATTATGTGCGGCCTTGCCTGTGTCAATACCTGAACCGTAACGTCGTCCGGGATCATTTTCCGCTCGATCAGCGTTCTGAGGAACTTATATTCTGTCTCGGATGCTGCCGGAAAACCGACCTCGATCTCTTTGAAGCCGACCTTGACAAGCATCTCAAAAAACTCCAGCTTTTCATCCAGACTCATTGGCTCGATCAGCGCCTGATTCCCGTCGCGAAGATCGACGCTGCACCAGATCGGCGCTTCATCAAGGGCGTCCTTCTTCACCCAGTCATAGCTTGCCACCGGCGGCATAAAATAACTTTTCTGATACTTCTCATAACCTTTCATCTAAACTTCCTCCTTAAAAATATTTATGTTTTCCGAATCATCCACTTAACCGCAAAAAAACGCCTTCCGTCTCTGTCTTTAGAGACGAAAGGCTATATAACCTTACGCGGTACCACTCTAATTCATGAAAAATCATGCTCTCACAGGTACGGGATCATCCTTATACCTTATCCCTGTAACGGTGGATCTCCGGCATCACCTACTGTATGATAATACGCGTTCAGTGTGCAACTCCAAGGCGAGTTCTCAGAATTCCTTCTTCTGCTTCGCACCGTCCAGCAGCTCTCTGTGATCAGGTCATCCGATACTATTCCTTTTCTTCGTCTTTCTGCGCATTATCATAACACATTTACAGCTGCCCCGTCAAATACTTTTTTCCACCGGTCTTTTATACCCGCCGTCCTTATACTGAGCCCTTACAGCTCCTTCACCGACTCTTTTACGGATTCTTCGCAGGAGCGCATAGCAAGAATCGTCTTTTGGATCAGCTCGCTTAACTCCCAGCCGAGCATATCCGCCCCGCGCTGGATCACTTCTCTGGAGCATCCCGCTGCAAAATTGGCGCTCTTATATTTTTTCTTAACGGACTTCACTTCCATATCCTGTACGCTCTTTGACGGACGCATAAGCGCGGCCGCGCCGATCAGTCCCGTCAGTTCATCCACGGCATACAGCACCTTCTCCATCGGATGCTCCGGCTTCACGTCAACTGTCAGATCATATCCGTGGCTCACGACCGCATGGATCATATCCTCTCCGACGCCGCCTTCTCTTAAAAGCTCCGGCGCTTTGATGCAATGCTGATCCGGATATTCTTCAAAGTCAATATCATGCAAAAGTCCAACCAGCCCCCAAAAATCCTCATCCTCGCCGTAACCCAGCTCCCTGGCAAACCAGCGCATGACGCCCTCGACCGTAAAGGCATGCTGGAGATGAAAAGTATCTTTATTGTATTTCTTCAACAGCTCGATAGCATCCTCTCTGGAAATATGCTCTCTCATAGTTTGTCTCCTCCTTTTCACTCATTTCATATGTGTTTACTGGGATTCAGTATAACACAAACGGCATCCGCAGGCAAGCGCCCGGGATGCCGTAAATTCATTCATAATTCTCCCACAGATCCTTTGGCGGGATTGTTTTTTCTATCATAATAAATCCTGCATACTCTTGAGCGTAATTCCCAGCGTCGACGCATTATGCAGCCATGCCGACGTTGTCGGCGGAATCACTCCTGCTACGCCGAGCAGGATCAGAAATGTATTAAATCCTACGATCGTCCGGTAATTTCCATGAATCCGTTTCATCAGCCGGTCGCTCAGTTTTTTCAGCGTAACCAGCTCATACAGATCGTCCGCCTTTACCGTAATATCCGCGACCTCCCGCGCGATCTCCGCCCCATCGCTGATAGCGATTCCAACATTCGCAGCGGAGAGCGCCGGTGAATCATTGATACCGTCGCCGACCATGATCACCTTTCGCCCGGCCGATTTCTCCTTTTCGATGAAGCGCGCCTTATCCTCCGGCAGAACTTCGGAGTAATACTCATCCACACCTGCCTGTGCTGCGATCGCTGCGGCCGTACGGTCGCTGTCGCCGGTCATCATGACGACCTTTTCCATTCCGGCTTCCTTAAGAGCCGCTGCCGCTCCTTTTGCTTCCTCGCGGAGAGGGTCTGCGATGCAGATAACCGCCACCAGCTTACCCTCGATCGCCATGTACAGATGGGAATATTCCGGCGGAAGCGCGTCAAACTTTTTCCTGTATGTACGGGGGATGCTGCACTTTTCGTCCTCGAATACAAAGTGATAGCTTCCAATCACAACCTTCTTACCTTCGATCTCCGATGCTATGCCGTGTGCGACTATATATTCTACCCTGGAATGCAGCTCCTCATGCTCCAATCCCTGCTTTTTCGCCGCGTCGACGACCGCCTTTGCCATGGAATGAGGAAAATGTTCTTCCAGGCACGCCGCAATGCGAAGCATCTCCTTTTGGCTTTTACGGTCAAAGGTTACGATCTCCTTCACAACAGGAGTCGCTTTCGTAAGCGTTCCTGTCTTATCAAATACAATCGTCGCCGCATCCGACATTTCTTCCAGATACTTTCCGCCTTTTACCATGATCCGGTGGGAATTGGCTTCACGGATCGCAGAAAGCACGCTTACCGGCATTGCCATTTTCAGTGCGCATGAAAAATCAACCATCAATACCGCGATCGCCTTTGTGGCATTCCTCGTGACAAGATAGGTAAGGATCGTTCCGGCAAGCGTATATGGAACGAGCTTGTCAGCCAAATGCTCTGCCCGGCTCTCCGAAGCGGATTTCAGCTTCTCCGTTTCCTCGATCATGTTGACGATCTTCTCATAGCGCGTGGATCCCCGGCTTTGGCTCACCTGAAACGTAAGCTCGCCTTCCTCCACAACGGTTCCCGCGTATACATATCCGCCATTTGCCTTCTTAACCGGCACGCTCTCCCCGGTCATGGACGCCTGATTGACCATCGCCTCACCGTCAATGACAACCCCGTCAAATGGAATGACATTTCCCATATGCACGACCACATGATCCTCCGCACGCACCTGATTTGCAGGTATCAGGATTTCCTGTCCGTCCGCCAGTACCCAGACTTTTTCTACTCCAAGGGACATACTGCGCGCCAGATCACCGACCGATTTCTTGTGCGTCCACTCTTCCAAAAGCTCGCCGATTCCAAGAAGGAACATGACGGAAGCCGCCGTATCCATATTGCCTCTTGCCACTGATACGCCGATCGCCGTTGCATCCAGGACAGATACCTCGAGACGTCCCTTTGCAAGACTTCTTACTCCCTTGTATATGTACCGCAATGATTTCAAGACCGTGCAGGCCGTCCTTACCGGCACAGGAAGCAGGATATCCCTTCCAAACTTCAGGAGCACCCGGTTGATCAGTTTTTCTTTATAATAGTTATTCAGTTCCCGGTTCTGACTCTCCAAAAGTCCTTCCGGGAGCTCCACATCCTCATAATGGAACGCCCGGATCGACGCTATGATCTCTTCCCTTCCGCCTGAAAATGCAACCGCCGCATCTGCGGTTCTCTCATAAATCTTCACATCCGTTACGCCGGGCTGACTTTCCAGATAATACTGTAATATCTCAGCCTGTTCACAGGTTATCCTCTTTTGGTTCAGATGAATACGGAGCCGTCCTTTTATCTCATGCTTGATTCTGAATTTCATTCTATTCCTCTTCAGAAGCTGCTTTCCCGGAAGCTTCTGTTTCGTCCTCCGTGATTTCTTCTGCTTCCGCCTCAGCCGCACGCTCATCATTGATCTGCTTAGCCTCGGCAAGAATATCCTCCGCATTCTCCTGAACATTTGTCACCGTATCCATCACACAGTCCTTCGCACGGAGAACTGCCGCCGTACAGTTTGCGTAGAGCTTCTTCGCATCCTTGCCTGACAAAACCCTGATCCCTGCTGTTCCAAAAAGTACGCCGCCTGCAAATGCTCCCAGTTTCTTGAAATGTTTCATATCTATCATGATATTGCCTCCCTTGATAATATACTTTTTTGTTTCGTTATTTCATTTATTATAATCGTCCGTACCCTGTGTTAGTCAATTACAACACCTCTTATTGATAAAGATTCCCTATTAAAGGCACTTGACAAATCGCAGTTTTTCCAGACGAGCAAAAAAAGGAAGCTCCACCGGAGCTTCCCTTCGCATACCTGCCAACAATCCATGAAATCTGTCAATGTTTTGTATTTTTTATAGTAAACTGCCTTTTGTCGACAAGACGTCCGTGATTCTTGGGTCAAATCCGGTCGCTGCATCCAGCGCTTTTGCAAAGGCTTTGAAGATCGCCTCCATGATGTGGTGATCATTCTCTCCATACAAGACTTTAATATGAAGATTCATGCCCGCGGCGTAGCTGACCGCGTAGAAAAATTCACGCGCCATCTGCGTGTCCATCCCGCCGACGCTCTGATGTGTAAACTCCGCATCAAAAACAAAATAAGGCCTTCCGGACAGATCGATCGCGCAGAGCGCCAGCGTCTCATCCATCGGAAGCATCATGCTGCCGTACCGGCGGATGCCCTTCTTATCGCCGACCGCCTCTTTGATCGCTGTCCCAAGCGCGATTCCGACGTCCTCAATACTGTGATGACAGTCAACCGCAAGATCCCCGTCGCAGAAAACATCCAGATCAAAAAGTCCATGCCTCGCAAATCCATTCAGCATATGGTCAAAAAATCCAATCTTTGTATTCAGATTCGCCTTTCCCGCACCATCCAGATTCAGGCGGATCTTAATCTTCGTCTCGCTCGTGTTTCTCTCAACCGTACCGATTCTTTCCATCTTCTAACTCCTCCTTCACTCTTTCTCCGGCTCTTCTCCTGCAAGTTTCATGATGTCCTGGACCTCTTTTTCAGACATACCAAGATGCTCGCACAGCTCGTATATCGTCACCTTTCTCCCCAGCTCTTCCGTAAGCTCTGTGATCGCATCGTCCAGCCTCTGCACCTGCTCCACAAGCTTCTGATCCTGAGCTTTCATTTTTTTCATTCCTTCTGCAAGAACACGCATCCCTGCTTCCATAGAATAAAGAACAAAATCCTCCGTCAGCATTTCCGGCGCAGTCTCGCCCATCGCCAGCATAAGGCTGATATTCCCTTCTTCCACCAGCTCGTCCACCGTCACTTCCGTGCAGCGGTATTCCTTTGCCTTTTCGATGACCTTTGGAAGATACAATTCGGTAAGCCTTCGAAGCGTATTTTCATCCTGCTCCCCGGTCTTCATCTTTTCAAGAAGCCGGGCGCGTTCCCCCGGCTCCTCCGGTTTCATGCTCTTCATATCTTCCCTGTACGCTTCCAGATAAGCTATCTCTTCCTCTGTAAATTCCGGTTTCTTCTTTTCCGGAAATAATACTTCAAATACAAGCTGCATCTGAGCTGCCGTCAGCCCATCCTCCCGAAATTCTGCTTCTACATCCTTTCTTGTAATGGACGGATTCCGTCTGCACTCTTCCTTCAGCTGGTTGATCTTCTCCATAAATTTTGCCTGGTCAATCATACGTTCCTCATACCTTCCCTGTAAATCAATATATTCTACTATACACTATAAATGGCTATGATGTCAGTATAATTGTTGAATATCCTGCTCTTTTCAGCCGCAATTCCATCGCCGCGGCCTCATCCATATCCGTAAAACTCCCGACCTGCACTGCATTTAATCCGTTCTGCATTGTCAGAAACGCCGGATAATCCTGCTCCAGAAGCTCGTTCAGCAAACGCTCCGCATTTGCACGGCTGCGGAACAATCCCACCTGCACCTTGTACATCGGTGTGGAAATGACCCCTTCGCTTCCAAATACATCCAGAATGCCGTCGGCGATCCCCTGTGCGATCGCATCAAAATTCTCATCGAACAGGCGGTTATCCGTATCTGAGTTTATGAATCCCGCCTCCACCAGTACGGCCGGCATCTGCGTTCTTCGCAGCACCACAAGATTCGGCCGCTCCGTAACTCCAAGATTGACAAAACCCACCGCCTCAAGCTGCTCGTTAATCACATTTGCAAGCTCCGCCTTTTTGCCGGAATTGTCATACACAAGCGTCTCCACGCCGGAGACCGCGTTCTCGATCGGATAGGAATTTCTGTGGATCGACACAAACAGATCCGCGCCGGAAGCATTCCCTTTCATAGCCTTTTCATACGGGGACTCGTAGACGTCCCCTGTCCTTGTATATTCTACATCAATTCCGCGATTCTGTAAAATCTCTCCGACCGCCAGCGCGAGGCGCAGCACGTCGTCCTTCTCAAGCCTTCCCTCATACACTGCTCCCGGATCCATGCCTCCATGTCCGGCATCCAGCATTACCTTTAACGCCATAATAAAACCCTCGTTTTATCCTCTCGCTATTAAGATATGCATCCGAAAACAATTCGTTATAAAGTAATACAAAAGTCTTTTGCAAAGCGGGCAGCGAAAAAACTCCTTTCATACATTCCTTTCCCGGGATATGTATGAAGGGAGTTTTCTTATTTGAAACTATTCTTCGGAGCTTTCCTCCGTAATACTCTCCGTACCTTCCAGACTGTCAAGCGACTTATTATACGCGGAAGAAATATCTGTTGATACCAGATATACGGTCGATGTATCGTCATTTTTATAGAGATACACGGCGTCAACGGTACTGTTTGTATTGCCGATATGGAAGGTCTCCACGGAACCGTCCTTCATTGTGACCGTGATCTCACCGGCAGGATCACTCAGGCCAAATTCTTCAAAGCTATCTTCCTCTACATCTGTCAGAGTCCTGACGATACTCGTCTTCCAGAGATTCTGGATCACAGTAGAGAGCCTGGATCCGTCAAGGTTAAAATCTTTATCACCGTCATAGCTCCATTCATCCTCAGAATCACAGGTAAATGCATACACCGTTCCATCCTTCGTATAGGAATATTTGTAAATGTCCTCACTGTCCGCCGTAGTAATATACTCCGTCTCCGCTTCTTCATCGTTGGAACTTCTGCTCTGCACAAACCAGAAGATTCCGATCGCAGCCAGGAGCACAACGACAGCAATCACCAATTTGACTGATTTCTTCATTATTTCTTTCTCCTTATAAACCATACGCTGCCGCCGAAAATAAGGATCAGGACAGGGATCACCGCCACAAGTATGACGCTGTAACGCAGAACCTTCGCGGCCGGAACCGTCAGGAAGTTCAGTTCAATGCTCTTGCTTGCGATCGTGCGGTCTTCGTCTACATTCGTCAGCCATGACATACAATCTGTCAGAATCTGGAAATTGGAGCCGGAAACCATCTCATCAGCCGAAGACATAGCAAAGGACGCCGACGTAAAGACAACCATACGCATCTGGTCGTCATCCACCGTCTTATATACCGACGCGCCGACTGCAAACGGCCCCTCTTCATCCCCATCTTCCTTTGCATACGTCTCAAGATTCTGAAGATCACTCTTTACATACGCCTGAGCAGAGGACGTCAGCAAATACTCAACAGAAACATCCGAATCTTCATCGATCGTTCTAAGCCCCTGCGAGATCGGACTGAACACCAGACCTCCCTTTTCACGGACGGCCTTCGTCAGATTTGAAGTTTCAGACACCTCGGGAACCATATACATCGGATTCTGGCTTGTAAATCTCTGCGAGTCTCCCTCGATGATAACTCCATCCAAAAGCTCCACATTATAATCGGCAAGCATCGCCGTAAAATTCTTCATATCCTCATCTGTATAATTTGTTATTATAAGCGCCTTCCCTCCGGCGTCCAGATAATTCTCAACCTTTTCGGCATCATCCGCCGAATAGTCCGATGCCGGCGCGGAGATGATGACCGCCGCAGCATCCTCCGGAATTCCGTCCTCAGTCAGAAGCGTCAGATCTTTGATCTCAAGGTTCTGCTTCTCAATCTCCTTCTGAAGAGAAGAGTCCAGCGCAGCCTCGTCGTGTCCGGTAATATTGTAGACAACCGGAGTCTCATCGCTTGTCACGTAATTGATAGCCGCCGTAACCTGACCTTCACCGTCAAATTCCGTCTGCGTATCCTGATAAGTCACGGTATTCATCGTAGATATATAAAGATCCGTACTGTAATCCAGCGCTCTTGATTTGTCTCCGCATACAACGATCAGGCTGTTTGTTGTGAGAGAATCTTCCGTATACTGGGATGCAAAACCCGGATAAACAGCCGGATCCTTCTCTTCGACCCTGATATGTTTGGAATATGCCTTATAATTGTCAAGAAGCATCGTGATCGTAGTATCCTCGCTGCTGTTGTCTGTCAGATAATAGATCGTAATATCCTGATCCAGATCATCCAGCGTCTTCTTCGTCTCTTCCCCGATCGTATAAAGCTTCTGCGTGCTGACATCGATCATTGTATACTTCGAAGAGATCGTGCTCACCGCCAGATTGATAACAACGATCGCCGCAATGACGATCACCGTAAGCACCGCGCTGTAGGAACCGTTCTTCAAGGATTTCTTATTGGCCGGCGCCAGCTTCTTTTTATCTTTATTTTCTACATTCTTGTTATTCGTCTGCTTACTCATCTTCTCTTCCCTCCTAGCTCCAGCGTCTCTTTTGAATCGATTGCATAGTCAGGAATACAAAGATAACTATAACGGATATGTAATATACAATACCCTTGATATCGATCATTCCATTGATAAAGTTCTCAAAATGCGTAGTAAGCTCAAATGCGCTCATGATCTTCTGGATCGATCCCGCGATCAGATCCGATTTCACAAAGTACAAAATGACTACTGCAGCCTCGCCGATCACACCGACAATCACCGTAGCGGCGACACTCTTTGTCATATTGTAGATGACCACCGCGATCAGCAGGACAACGATCCCGTAAATAACAGCTGTCTGAACAGCCTCCGTCGGCAGATAATCCTCAAGTCCTGACATGATATATGTCAAAAACAGGAGCGCAAATGAAATAACTGCCGCGATCACCTGGCTCTCTGTCAGGGATGACACAAATAGTCCGACGGAGAGCGTCGCGCATCCAAGCAGGAAAAACCCAAGAACCGCCGCATACGATACGCCGTAATTGATCGTTCCAAGCGTTCCAAGGATCACCGGGTACAGGCATACAACCGCAATCGGGATCAGAAAGACCACTACCAGCGAAAGGAACTTCCCCATCACGATCCCAAATACGGAAACCGGCGAAGTCAAAAGCATCTGATCTGTCTTCTGCCTGCGCTCCTCCGCAAGAATACGCATCGTCAGAATCGGCGTCACGATCAGGAAGATAAAAGTAACCGAGCTGAGCGTCACTCCCATCTCCGGGTAACCATTCGCCAGATTATAAATCGCAAAATAAATACCTGTCACGACCAGAACAAATGCTATAAATACATATCCGATCATGGAAGTAAGATAACTCTTTAATTCTTTTTTGAAAATCGCTGTCATCTATATTCTCCCCCTTCCTGTCCTGCGGCCGGCTCCGGTCAGCTCCAGGAAGATGTCCTCCAGGGACAGCTCCTTCTGGTTCATCTTCAGGATCACAAGATTCGACTGCGCCATCGCAAAGAACAGTTTCTCACGGACATCATTGCTCTTAGGCGTCACGATCGTCGCGTCGTAAGCTCCGGCCGTCGCAGACGGATGAACCTCAATGTCGCGCTTCTTCAGAACCTCACGGAGCTTATTCTGAATCGCGAACTTATCGCCCTTGACCGTAAGCTCAAGAATATTGTCCTCGCTCGTCCCCTTGCTTAAATTGGCCGCCGAGTCGCTGGCTACCATCCTGCCGCGGGAGATGATCATGATATGGTCGCAGATCTCACTGACCTCAGCCAGAATATGGGAGCTCAAAATGATCGTATGCTTCTCGCTCAGATTTTTGATAAGATCACGTACTTCAATGATCTGCTTCGGATCCAGTCCGACCGTAGGCTCATCCAGAATGATCACCTCCGGATAGCCAAGGATCGCCTGCGCAAGTCCGACCCTCTGTCTGTAACCCTTGGAAAGATTGTGGATCAGCCTGCCTCCCATATCTGTAATCCTGACAAGCCTCATCACCTCGTCGATCTGCTTTTTCCGCTCCGCTTTCGGAACCTTCTTCAGCTCCGCTGCGAATTTCAGATATTCACGTACCGTCATCTCCATATATAATGGCGGAATCTCCGGAAGATACCCGATGGATCTCTTCGCCAGCTCCGGCTCGTCAACGATATCGTGACCATTGATCAAAACCTCGCCGGATGTAGCCGCAAGATATCCCGTCATAATGTTCATCGTCGTTGACTTTCCGGCTCCATTCGGCCCGAGAAATCCGTATATTTTCCCGCTTTCAATCGTAAAATTCAAATTGTCGACAGCGACATTATCCCCATATCGCTTCACCAGATTTCGAACCTCTATCAAGGTGGTCCCCTCCTTTTTTTAAAGTATACATAGCATAAACGTTCCCCAGGGGATAGCGCCATGCTATATCAGTATAAGAAATAAATGTGTCAAAATCTTGAAATCAGCGCCCCTCATTTAAAAAACATATTTTTTTCACAATTACAGTAAAATCTCCCCCACTTCCATCGGGCTGTCCGCCGAATAATCCGGATCGTCTGCAGTTCCAAGGCCGTAGGTTACATGGATCATCGGCACTTCGGCCTGCCTGCAGGAATTCAGATCCCCCTGCGTATCTCCAACGTAGACCGGCTCTTTCAGACCATGCTTTTTCGCCATCAGACGGATGTTCACATCCTTCGGCTGGTTCGTATCCGCATAGCAGATATGGTCCTGAAAGTACTTCCCAAATCCCGTAGAATCCAGCATCGCCTCAATATACCCGAAATCACAGTTGCTCACAATAAAAAGCGGATACTTCCCCGAAAGCTTCTTAAGAAGCTCATCCACCCCGTCATACACCTTGCCCGGCTTCTCACGGAGATGCTTATTTTCAAGGTATGTGCAGTAATCCATAAGCTCGTCTGCCTCCTTCTGCGTCAGATCCAGCCCGTCAAAAATAACAGCCGCGATCTCCGGCAGCGTCTTCCCGAACAGCCGCGTCATAAGCTCCGCTGTAAGGACTCTTGAATCCCCGGTCTTCTCCTGAATTGCCATTGTCCATGCTTCCGCTACAGACTCCGTAGAATCCCAGATCGTCCCATCAACGTCGAAAATAATACCATCCATGATGTCCTCCCTTTTTATTACAATTTTACAAAATAATTTTCATTGTTCTATCATATCTCATACTTTCGACAAAAACAAGAAAATCTACTTGTTGCTGAAAAATAAATCATCTATACTGGGAGCAGAATAATAAAACCGAGGTGTTACATGATAAAATTAATTGCCAGTGATGTCGACGGGACTCTGATCCGCAAGGGAATGTTTCGGGTCGATCCCCGGCTTTACGAGATTATCAGAGAACTGAAAAAACACAATATCCTTTTCGCAGCTGCCAGCGGTCGTCCCTATGACAATCTTTTAGATGTATTTGACCCGGTTCGCGGCGACATTGCATATATTTCCGAGAGCGGACCGATCGGCACTTACAAGGGCGAGCTGTTTTATGACAGGCCGCTCGAGCGCAGGACGGTTGTCAGCCTTGTGGAAGATATCCGAAGCCGCGAAAATGACAATATCCTGTTTTCCCAGTCCGACACGACTTTCATCGAGACAGAATACGGAAGTCCTTATTACAACTATATGACCAAAACGCTTCTGTACAATTCCACCGTTACGGACGATGTGCTCCGCATGGGCAAGCCTTGCTATAAGGTTGCCTCCTGCAATCTCACCGGGAATGTGGAGAACAGCAGCTTTTTCAAGGCAAAATATGGAGATACCTGCACGGTTCTGACATCCGGAGACTATTTTGTGGATATCATCCCGAAAGGAATCGACAAAGGCTCCTGCCTGAAAGCGCTGCTTGAGCGCCTTGGCATCGCCCCTGACGAGGTGATTGCTTTCGGGGATCAGGAAAATGATATCGCCATGTTAAAGCTTGCCGGGAAAGCCTATGCCATGAACACCTCCGCGCCGCATGTGATCGAAGCCGCCGGACGCTATACAAACTGCCCGGAAGATGTGATGCAGGAGCTTTTGGACGTTCTGGATAAAGGAGGTCCCATATGTTAAAGCTTATCGCCTGCGACCTTGATGGAACGCTTTTTCAAAATAACGCAGGAAAGCCTGACCCTCGGGTTTTCCCGATCATTGATGCACTCACCCGGAAGGGGATTCTCTTTGCCGTGGCCAGCGGAAGGCAATATTCCTGCATCCGGCGGCTGTTTGAGCCGGTCAGGGATAAGATCGGCTATATATGCGAAAACGGCGCGCTTTGCATCTATCAGGATCAGATCATCGCAGAGAGTCCTCTTGAGAGGGATCTCGGCCTTCGCATACTGCAGTCCATCCGCAGTAAAGAGAACTGCGAACTTCTTCTCTCCGGAAAGGATATCTGCTATCTGGAACCAGGACAACAGGCATATGTGGATCACATAAAGTATGTCGTGGGAAACGATATCGAAATTGTTCCTGATATCATGAAAGTCACCGGGCCATTCTACAAGATTTCCGTCTGTAATTTTACCGGGATCGAAAACTGTGAGGAATACTTTATCCGCAGATTTTCCTCCGAGGCAAATGTTGTCGCCTCCGGAAATATATGGCTCGATTTTATGGATTCTCATACAGATAAAGGGTCGGCGCTCGCTGCCCTTGCAGAGCATTTGGGAATCACTGCAGCCGAATGCGCAGCCTTCGGCGACCACTATAACGATGTCGGGATGCTGAAATATGTCGGGGAAAGCTATGCGATGGAAAATGCGCAGCCGGGAATCGCCGATCTCTGCAAGCACTCCTGCAAACGCGTAGAAGATACACTCATTCAGATTTTGAATGGAGTGACATCCGAATCCGTTCTACAGTAAAGGAGGTTCTGTTTTGATGAAACCATTAGAAGGAAGAACGGTATTTGTTGTGAGCCCGGTTGCATCTGCTGCCTCCATAGTCAGATGCCCGATCGGCTCACAACATTCACATATACGCGGCATCAAAGAGCGGTCGGCTCCAATCGCATTCAACAATTCGTCCGACCAGCCGCGCTTACGAATATCACACACCTCGCACAAAGATGCATGAGATGCGTCGATGGTAAATTCTCCTATCTTTGTCCATATTTATTCAGGAAGAAATCATGAAAGAACTCACAATCCTCCCTGGAAATTTCTACCGCTCCTCCGAGAACCTGTACATTCAGATATACCTGCGCCGTTTTTTCCAGAACCACGGAGCCTGTCAGCGCCTCCTTCAGATTGCGCCCGACCGTGATCGCGCCGTGGTTTGCGATCAGCGCCCCGGCTCTCTCATCCAAAGCTTCCAGTACGGACTCCGCCATCTCCTCTGACCCCGGCATTGTATACGCCGCACATCTTACGTCTCCTCCAAGGATCTGCACCTGATCGTCGCAGATCGGCGGAATGCCTTTTCTTGTGGTGGCAACCGTAAGCGCGTGATTGGAATGGGTATGTACAATTCCATTTACCTCCGGCCTGTTCAGGAGGATCTTTGCGTGAATCGGGACCTCCACAGAAGGCTTCAGATTGCCCTCATACTCCCGGGTCTTCATGTTGACGATTACCATCTGCTCCGGCGTCAGTCTGGAATAATCCATTCCGGACGGAGTGATCACCATAAATTCATCGTCAATACGGCCGGAAATATTTCCCCATGTGCCTGCTGTCAGTCCGCTTTCGGACATGGCCTTTGCCGTCTCGCATACTTCAATCTGTACCAGTTTTGCCTTTTCTCTGTTCATAATAAACCTCCTCGAATTTATGTCTCCTTGATTTGCCTGCCTTTTAGTATCTGTACTGATACAGCAAAGGCTCGCCATTCAGGAATCTGCGCACCTCAGAGACGATCATCTTTGTATGGTTTGTCAGTACCTCGTTGGTCGCTCCTGCAATATGCGGCGTGATAACAACATTGTCAAGCTCCGTCACGTACGGGTGATTGGCTGCCAGCGGTTCGCTCGCATATACGTCAAACGCCGCTCCTGCAATCCTCTTTTCCCTCAGTGCATCGATCAGCGCTTCCTCATCCAGGATCGCGCCGCGGGATGCATTGATAAAATACGCCGTCGGCTTCATACAGGAAATCATCTCCCGGCTGATACAGCCCTTTGTCTGCTCTGTGATCTTCATATGGCATGTGATAAAGTCGGATTCCTCCATCACCTGTTTCAGGGAAAGCGCCTTTCTCACGCCAAATTCCTCCACATCGATCTCACCGACAAACGGATCGTAGATCAGAAGCTCCATACCGATCGCGCGGGCGATCCTGCCGACTCTTCTTCCGATGCTGCCGTATCCGACGATTCCGAGTGTCTTTCCGTGGAGCTGCGTTCCTTTGAACACCATATACGGGGAATCCATATCCATATCCCAGATCATGTCCACCTTAAGGCCGTCCTTTGTCACCTTCTTTGCCTCCGGATCCCCGGTAAACCTTCCGGATTTCAGCGCCCCGTGGGCCTGCGGAATATTCCTTGCAACTGCAAGCATCAGGCCGATCGTCATCTCTGCTGTAGAGTCAGAATTACGTCCCGGCGTGTAGATGACCGGAATATTTCTTTCCTTTGCCGCTGCCATGTCTACATTTACCGGAGTTGCCCTTGTACATGCGATCAGCTTCAGATTCTCTGCATTTTCAATAACGCCCCTTGTGATATCGTCGTAGCTTGTGATGATCATGTCCGCATCTTTGGTCTTCTCCTTCAATTCCTCCTCTGAGAATTTCGGAAGCCCCTTTGCCCATCCATCCAGGACGACCTCCCCCATATCATACAAAGGCGTCAATACCTCCGGATCATACTCTGCTGTAAAAAAGATTTTCATTGTCGTTTCCTCCTCGTATAAAACTATGTTTTTCTGAATCGTTATTCCTCTGGTACCGCATTGATCTTCTTATTCATCTGGTGACGGTAATTCCAAAGCTCCGTATTTGCCAGACGAAGATTTTTATAAAGCTCATAGAGCAGCTTGTATTTCTCCGCTTTCGCCGGATTCGGCTCATATACACGGGAAAAAGTACAGGCTTTTTCGATTGCCTCGTCATAATCTCTGTAAATTCCCTGTGAGACTCCGACCATCATCGCTACGCCTTTTGCTCCGAGTTCCTTTCCCGCAGGGATCATAACCTTCATTCCCATGACGTCGGCGATCATCTGTGCCCAGACAGGACTTTTCGCGCCTCCGCCCGCAAGGAAAATCGTTCCGTTTGGGTCTACATTCGCCAGACAATCCCGTATGGAAAGGCTGATGCCTTCATAAACTGCCCGGATCAGGCATTCGCGGGTCGTGACCTGCGAGATCCCGAAAAACTCCGCCCTGGCATACGGGTGGAAAAACGGCGCCCGCTCTCCCGCCACGCTGATATACGGAAGGTACACCACCCCGCCGCATCCTACCGGAACGCTGTCTACGATCCGGTCGATCTCCTGAAAATCTTTCGTCAGAGCAATATTTTCCAGCATCCAATCTATGTTCGGGGTTCCGTTGAGCGTCGGCTGGAGTTCTACATACAGTTCCCCCAAAGGATGCCTCTCATATCGGGTATTCGGTGCGCCGAACCTGCAGTCCTCCTTTTTCATAACGATCTCGCCTGCACAGGTCGTTCCGAGGATCACGCACGCCTCTTTCTCATGAATTGCGCCGAGTCCGACTGCAGTTGCGGATGTATCCAGCGCGCCGTATATGACCGGAGTCCCTTTTGCCAGCCCTACTTCTTCTGCCAGATCATCCAGAATTGTCCCTGCTATCTCATCAGACCGCATCGGATCCGGCAGATATTCCCGGTATTCTTCCACCTCCATCGCCCGCAGTAGCTCATCCGAGATCTGCTCTGTCTGCACGTCCACCAGCGACGTGATACTGTCCGTCAGATCGGCGCCGGTCTTTCCGGTCAGCTTAAACCGGATCCAATCCTTGCAGAATATCAGTTTATCCGCCTTATCAAGAACTTCCTTCCGGTTCTGCTTCATCCAGCGCAGCAGGATCATCTGGTTGCCGAGGAGGGGCGGCGTTCCTGTCGTCGTAAAATACAGCTCCCCGATCTCCGGGCGCTCCTTTGTCACCCGCTCCACTTCCTCCACCGCGCGGCCGTCGCACCATAGGATCGCATTCTGCACAGGATTTCCATCCTTATCGATGAGCCAGCAGCCTTCTCCCTGGCCGGTTACACCGATCCCGACGACCTCATCCCGGCCGACCGCGCCGGAATCCATGACGCCTTTCAGGCAGAATTTCACATTTTCCCACACCTCATTCATATCCTGCTCCACCGTGTTTCCTTTGCCATTAAAGGTGTGGCTCTCGCGGCTTCTGATACAGATTTCTTTCCCGGATTCGTCAAAAATCACCGCTTTTACATTTGATGTCCCCACATCAATTCCCAATACATATTTCATTGCGCTCCTCCTTAAGCATGGAAATAATCTTTTCTGCGGTTGCGGCATCCAGGATCAGCGTATTGATACATCCGGATCTCATCACAGCCAGGATTGCTTCAGCCTTTTCCGTTCCGCAGGCAACTGCAACAACATTATCAATATCACGGATACACTCCATACTGGCATTCAAAAGACGTTTTTCCAGATAGCAGTTATCCCAGCTCCCGTCCGCACGGACCGGATTCATTCCCAGGTCGGCGCAGAACCCGTCCGCGCGCAGATTCCGGATATCCTCCTTCGGAATATAACCGTTCTTACACATGATCGCATCCTCCGTCAGCTCCCCGATACCAAAGAGACCGACATTGCACCGGCGCATCAGTTCAAAAGATTTCTGGATCGGCTTTTCCTTCAGAAGCATCTGCTTCGTCTCTTCATGCGCCACGACAACAGGTGCATATAAGATATAACTTGGACAATCCAGCTTATTTGCCATTTCCCGCACGATCTCGTCGGACTTCAGGAGAAACTGATCCATATTCTGCGCTCCGACCAGCTGCACGACACGGCAGTCTCTCTTCCGCTGATACTCCATATCCTTGATCACCGCCGCCAGAGTCCTGCCCCACGAAACGCCGATGATATCCCCCTGCTGTATCGTCTTCTCCAGATACTGAGCCGCTACGTTCGCCGCCTTCATCATCGCCATCTTTGGATCTCCATAATCCGGCGCGATGATCACACGGCAGAGTCCGAATTTCTCTTCAAGAATACTTTCATATTCTGCATTCTCCTGTTCATAGCCATGAATGTGTATCGATACGATCCCCTGCTCTTCCAGGGAATTGATGATCTGGTTCACCTTCTGCCTTGTAAAATTCAGTCTCTTTGCAATCTCGTCCTGCGTCATCCCGACGGAATAATACCAGAATGCTATTTTAATATATAAGTCTCTGTTCAAATTTCATCTCCCCAGTCCGCGTATGTTACATTTGTAATTTCTTTTTACATTTGTAATTATACTATCATATACACAAGCTGTCAATCCTGTTTCTTAAATCTGCAAAATGCAGCAGGCGCATTTATTGTTTCCGGTATATTACTTCTGTTTTTCTCCTTATTAAAGCTTTTGTAAAATATCTTGGATTAAGCGACTTTCTACTGTATGCGTCCGTCAATAAACATTTATCCCAAAATTTCTTTTTCATTTTTGTCAGATTTTAACAAAATTTAAGCTATTTACCTTCTTTTTTACACAGATGTTGCGATTTTCATTTTCAAGTGTTATACTACTTTTATTAACAACATTTACAAAGTGAGGTGCTCGAATGCAGAAGGCAACCACGACGGAACTTAAGAGAACGAACACAAATAATGTACTGCAATTCATTTATCACCAGCGCAAGACCTCCCAGCAGGAGATTGCGAATAACCTCCAGCTCAGCCGTCCAACGATCAGCCAGATCCTGAAAGATCTGGAATCCATGAAGCTGATTGAAAAGAATGGCTTTTTTGAATCTACCGGCGGGCGCAAGGCCGACGCCATTACATTTGTATCGTCCGGTAAGATCGCTCTTGGTCTGGAAATATTACAGAATTCCTATGAAATTGTTGCGATCAATTTATATGGCGATATCGTCAAATCCCAGATAACAGAGCGCTTTTTCACAAATGACGAGCCCTATTATGCGGAGATCGGCGCCGCCGTCAATGCGTTTGTAGCCTCCCTTCATATCTCTTCCAAAAGAATTTTGGGACTTGGTATCGTTCTTCAGGGAGTCATTTCGTTCGACGGCACGAAGGTTACCTATGGAAAAATTCTGAATTGTACCGGCCTTTCCGTCGACCGTTTCAAACAGTATATCCATTACCCGTGCAGTATGATCCATGACGCGGAGGCCGCCGCTACCGATGAATTGTGGGTAAATCCATCGATCAAGAATGCTATTTTCTTTCACATCCGCAGTAATCTGAGCGGCGCGCTCATCATCGACGGGAAGTTTTTAAAGGGAAATGAATTGAAAAGCGGCGTCTTTGAACACATGACGATCGTTCCAAACGGCCGTCCATGCTATTGCGGCAAGCGCGGCTGTGTTGAAACCTACTGCTCGATGGGCGCTCTTTTGACGCCGAACGAGTCCATGGATTCTTTCTTTCAGCATTTGCGCAGCGGGTCTGTTGAGTACCGCTGGCGTTGGAAGGAGTACCTAAAACATCTCTCTACTTCGATCAACAACCTCCGTATGGTTATTGATTATGATATTATTCTTGGCGGAACGCTTGCCAGATATCTGACGTCGCAAGATGTCGATGAACTGCATCATCTCGTGGAGGAGAAGTCCGCTTTTCCGAGCAAACGCCGTTTTATTACCATCAGTTCCTGCGGTTCCATGCCGATCGCCAAGGGCGCTGCGCTTCCATATGTATCTCATTATATGGACTCCGTATTATAGAAATAAAGCAGAAAAAATAATAACAGCAAAAAGATTCTGCACCGTCCCCGGACATCCGCATTTTCTCCGGGCAGTACAGAATCTTTCTCTATGTGAGGGCAATGGGCCATCACAACCAGTTTATATGATTTTACTACAACGTCTCTGCAATTCCGTCAGCCATTGCTGTCAGAATGATACAGCAGGATGTTGCCCCTGCGTCGAGGACGCCTCTGGATCTCTCGCCCAGACGGCTGGAACGGCCGAACTTCGCTACCATATCCTTTGTGGAATCCCTTCCCGCTGCTGCGGCTGCTTTCATCTTCTCAAGCGCCTCCTTGTAGTCCTCTCCAGCCTCTGCGCTCGCTTTGATGCTGTCTACCGCCGGAGAAAGTGTATCTACAAGCGTCTTATCTCCTACCTGCGCTTCCACGATATCCTGAAGCTCGGAAAGTCCCGCTGCAAGCATGTTGCCAAGGTCTGCAAGGCTGATCTCATCCAGATCCTCCCCGGCCTCAGACATTCCCATCAGGATCGAACCGTAGATCGGTCCCATGGAACCCCCGATCTCGTTGAACAGGATCGTCCCAAGCTCATCCAGTCCCTCTGTAAATGTGAACTCTTCATCCTGAAAGCGATCCTCGAACAGGGAGAATCCCTTGTTCATGTTCATCCCGTGGTCTCCGTCTCCGATCAGGCCGTCCACTTCTCCCAGGTACGCCTTGTTCTCCTGGATTCCCTTTACCATCTTTAAAAGTACGCTCTTGCCGTCCGCATTCTTAAACACGCTCATCTCCAAATCCTCCTTAGAATTGCTTCAAACCCATAGACTCGCATGGCATATCGATCAGTTCTTTTAACTCATCGTCAAGCTTCATCATGGTCAGTGTTGCTCCCATCATCTCCAGGGATGTGAAGTAATTTCCTACGTATGCCTTATATGTCCGGATTCCTTTCTCCTGAAGGAGCTTGTCGATCTCATCGTACAGCACGTACAGCTCCATCACCGGCGTTGCCCCAAGTCCGGATACGAGTACCACAACCTCGTCTCCTTCTGTGAATGGATAATCCGGTACAACAATGTCTACCATTCTCTTTGCCATCTGTGCCGCGCTCTCCAGCTCCGTCACCATGATCCCCGGCTCCCCGTGGTGGCCGATTCCCACTTCCATTGTCCCCGGTTTGATCTCGAAGTTCGGATGTCCGACTGCCGGAAGTGTACATGGGGAAAGTCCGATTCCCACGCTCCGCGTATTGTCGATCGCCTTCTGTGCCGCTGCGATTACTTCGTCAAGATCGCCGCCCATGGCTGCCTTTGCCCCGCCGCATTTCCACATCAGGACCTCGCCTGCCACTCCGCGGCGCTTCTCTCTCTGATCCTTCGGCGCCGATGCAGCGTCATCGTTCGCTACGACCGTCTTCACTGTGATTCCGGCTTTCTTCGCCATCTTCACAGCCATTTTTACGTTCATGTTATCCCCGGAGTAGTTTCCATACAGGCACGCCACGCCTTTGCCCTGGTCTGCTTCCTTTGCCGCATCCAGGAACGCCGCTGCTGTAGGGGATGAGCAGATCTCTCCGACTGCGACAGCGTCGCAGAGGTTCTTTCCGCAGTATCCTACGAATGCCGGCTTGTGTCCGGAGCCGCCGCCCGTGATCACGCCGACCTTGCCCTCCGGAATGTTCTTAGCCTTGATAACACGCGGGTTTAAGTCCGATTTCTCTACGATATCTGAATGGGTCTTCAGAAAACCCTTAAGCATCTCATCAACGATTACATCTGGATCATTTAAAATTCTCTGCATAATACATTATCCTCCTGATCTTATGAAAACAACGTTTCATAGCATTTTACAGAGCACAGGCCGCAGCAGTGTACGGCTTGTGCTCTTACTCTTATTACATTCCCGGAACAAGGATAACCTTTGTCGCTCCGTCCGCTCCTGTGTGAGCCAGTTCAAATCCCTTCTCCCAGTCATCCAGCGAGAACTTGTGGGATACTACGCCCTCTGTCGGAAGCTTTCCGTTGCCGATCCACTCGATTACTGTGTCATAGCAGAACGGGCTGAGGTGTACGCCCAGAAGGTCAAGCTCTTTTCTGTCGGAAATGATCGACCAGTCACAGGTTACATCCTGTCCGAATACGGAGAACTCTACAAAACGTCCCAGCTTACGGATGCATTTCAGTCCCTGGATTACGCTGGACGGATGTCCTGCTGCCTCGATGTAGATATCGCATCCATAGCCGCCTGTCAGCGCCTTGATCTCTTTCTCTACGTCAACCTTGCCTGGGTTCATAACGAGGTCTGCCCCGAATTCTTTTGCCTTTGCAAGTCTGTCATCATTCATATCCAGAACGATCAGGAGTTTTGGATTCGCCTGACGGAGTGCGCCTACCATACCAAGTCCGAGTGTTCCTACGCCCGACTGTACTACGACATCCGTTGTCTTAACCTGTGCTCTGTCTACGCAGTGGAACGAGCAGCTATATGGCTCGATGAGCGCCGCTTTCTCGATCGGCATGTCTTTCGGCACAAGATATGGAATAGCCTCTTTTGTAAGTCTTACATACTCAGCCATACCGCCGTTTACATTGTTCTGGAATCCGAACAGATCGTGCTTCTCGCACATCCAGTGGCGGCCGGTCTTACAAAACATACACTTTCCGCAAGGAACAATCTGCTCCGGGCAGATCCTGTCGCCAAGCTTCCAGTCGCCCTTTACATTCGGTCCCATCTCCACAACCTCACCGACGAACTCATGTCCGGGAATCATTGGCTCTTTGATATATTTCGGCTGTCCGTCAAATCCCCAGAAGCTTGCTGCTCCGGCATATGCCTTGCAATCTCCTGCACAGATACCACATGCCTCAACCTTCAGGATCATCTCGCCCTCGCCCGCTCTTGGAACCGGTACCGTCTCAAGACGATAGTCTCCAGGTGCGTATGCAACGAGTGCTTTCATTGTTTCAGGTAAATTGCTCATGTCATGTTCCTCCTTAATAATTATAAAGTTATGCTTTTTACAAAATCCTTCCCGAGAGCTCCCGGGAAGGATTTCAAGGTCAAATATTATTCGCGGATACGAGCTCCCGTTTCAATATCAAATAAATGCGTTTTCTCTCCTCTGACTTCGAGCTTGATGAGTTCGCCTCTCTTATACCGTGTAAGATCATCCGTGATGATCATCATAAGCGCCTCGCCAACGTGAACGCCGATACGCCGTTCATCGCCAAGGTTCTCGAACGTAGCAACCTCTACCGGAGTTCCCCTGGAATCAGCGCCGCCGATCAATACGTCCATCGGACGAACACCCATCTTACACTTAAAGTTATCGCTGACAATGCCATAGTAACGCTTCGGCACCTGGATCTTCAGAGGACTGCTGTCAAAGGTAAAGAAGAAATCGCCTCCATCTTTGATGATCGTTGTCTCAAGAATGTTCATCGGAGGATCTCCAATAAATCCTGCTACAAACTCATTAACCGGATCGTCATACACTTCCGACGTTGTGCCAAACTGCTGAAGAACGCCGAAATTGATGATCGCAATCTTATCCGCGAGGGACATTGCCTCCAACTGGTCATGCGTTACATAGATAGTGGTACATTTAATCTCATTGATCAGACGTTTGATCTCTGTTCTCATTTCTGCACGCATCTTCGCATCCAGATGGGAAAGCGGCTCGTCCATCAGAAGCAGATCCGGGCGTCTTACAATGGCACGCGCGATATTTACACGCTGCTTCTGTCCACCGGAAAGCTTAACCGGTCTCATATCCAGAAGCTCCTCAACCTGCATCAGAGGTGCGATCTCTTTTACACGTCTGTCAATCTCTGCTTTCGCAACTCCTTTTGCCTTCATATTAAAAGCGATATTATCATAAACTGTCATAGGAGGATACATAGCATAATCCTCAAATGCAAGCCCGATACCTCTGTCCTTCGGATGAAGATCATTTACACGCTTTCCGCCAATGAAGATATCGCCCTTTGTAATATCCTCCAGTCCGGCGATCATACGGAGTGTAGTTGTCTTACCGCATCCGGATGGCCCAAGGAAAGCAACGAATTCTCCCTGCTCCGCTTCAAGAGTCAGATCTTTTACAGCATAATCGTTTGGCTTTGCGCCTTTTTTCTTCTTACCGTCATTTTCATAACGTTTATAGAGGTTCTGAAGTTTTAATCCTGACATTTAAATCTTGCCCTCCTTCTCTAACTCTGCTACTACATCCATAACGTATGCTTCATCATAGCGTGCAATAAAGTTTGTAGTCTCTGCATCGAAGTACATGGATTGATCTACGTCAAACTTGATATATACATCCTGATCCAGTTTTACAGCCAGTCCGTTTGGAGCAATGACACGAAGCTCCTGCTCTCCGACTGTCGCCGTAATAAAGGACTTGTTACCCATACTTTCGTAGCTGTAAACCGTACATTTGATAAATCCGTCCTTTGGTTCAAATGCATACTCAAGATCGGCAGGTCTGAGTCCCATAACAACCTTTGTGATTCCCGCTGCATCAAGCTTATTGTACAGATTCTCCTCATATGGAAGCTCAATCACTGTACCTGTCGCTGTCATGGTAGCAGTATATTTGCCATCGGCCTTCTTAAGCTCACATGGGATGAGATTGATCTCAGGATCGCCCATAAGCTGCGCCACGAATTCATTTACCGGCATGTAGTAGATCTGCTCGCCGATACCAACCTGGAGAACCTTGCCCTTATTGATAATTGCAATCCTGTCGCCAAGCGCCAGCGCCTCCATGAAGTCATGGGTCACGTATACGGTCGTAGAATTAAAATTATTCTGGATCTCTTTCAGCTCGGTACGCATGGAGCTTCTAAGCTTGGCATCCAGATGCGCCAGAGGCTCATCCATCAGGTAAACCTTCGGATCCCGTACCAGTGCACGTCCCATGGCAACACGCTGTTTCTGTCCATTGGACAGCTGGGACGGAAGTCTTTCGAGAAGATAATCCATCTTCATCATCTCAGCAACGCCCTGGATCCTGTTCTTAATATACTCTTCATCTTTTTTATAAAGCTTACTGCGCAGAGGAGCAGCCATGTTATCATATACTGTCATCTGCGGATACAGTGCATAGTTCTCAAATACCATCGCTGTATCTCTGTGCGCAGCATCAACAAGGTTCACGATCTCCCCGTCGATCTTCACAACACCCTCTTCCGGAACCTGAATACCGGCAATGTTGTTTAAAATGGTTGTTTTCCCGGCGCCTGCAGGCCCGAATAATACGAAGAACTCTCTGTCTTTAATATCAAGAGAGACACCATCCAGCGCTACAACCTGATTTTTCCCTTTTCCAAAGGTCTTTTTGATATTTTCTAATTCGATTCTTGCCATACGTCTTCACCTCTAACCCTTTACTGCACCGAAACTTAAGCCTCGAACAAGGTGTTTCTGGATACACAGTGCGAAAATAACTGATGGAAGAGCTGAAACAACCGCTGCAACGGCCAGCTGTCCATAGTGAGTAGTATCAGTTCCAAGGTATTTTGTTACGGCAACTGTGATAGGCATGATCTTTGTTCCGGCTAACAGAAGCGGGAATGTGAAATCATTCCATGCAAAGATAAATGCCAGAAGTGCAGCTGCAACAAGTCCCGGTTTGATCAGCGGAAGCAGGAATTTCAGGAATGTGTCGTACCATGCATATCCGTCAACCTGCGTTGCATACTCCATTTCCACGGAAATATCTTCAAAGTATCCTCGAACTACCCAGATCAGAAGCGGCAGGGAAATCAGCTGATATACCCAGATCAGTCCGATATAAGTATCGTAAAGATGTATCTTCTGGAAGATAATAAACAACGGCAATACTACCAGTACCTCAGGTGCGAATTTGAAAGAAAGAATCTGGAAAGCGATATCTTCTTTCTTCGGGAAATCATATCTGGCAAGCGCATAAGCTCCCGGCACTCCGACAACTACGGATACGATTACAGCGCCGGCAGATACGATAATACTGTCCTTAAAATACTTCAGGTAATCAGAGTTAAAAATAACTTCTTTAAAGTTATCCAGTGTAGGTGTAAATACGAATACGGTTGTAAACATCTGCGCATCGGATTTGAAAGCAATTATAACAGCCCAAATCAACGGGAAAAGTGCGAAGATTGCATAGATCAGAAGAAGTAAATTCTGAACCCAATAACCGACTCCTTTTTTCTTATTTTTCATGCTTAACATCCTTTCTGTTTCATAACGTCAAATATGAATTGAAACAATCTGTGTAATTTCCGGAAGGATTATTCCTCTTCTTTTCCTGCTGCAACATTCTGTGCATGCCTCTGCAGCTTAACGATACGTTTCGCGCAGAAGTTAATGAACAGCCACAGTACGAGGATATACGGAAGCGAAGAGCCAACCTTCATGAACTGGAAACCTGTCTGGTATGCGGACAGGGACATATTCATAAGCGTATCTCCAGGACCTCCCTTTGTAAGACCATATACGATAGCGTACTCCTGTAACGCCGCCATGAAACGGAACAGGAAAGCGATATAAAGCGATGGCTTGATCATAGGAAGGGTCAGATTACGGAAGTTAAACATTGTGCTTCCACCATCGATCTGTGCAGATTCAAATGGGGATTTCGGTAAACCCTGAAGTCCTGCGAGAGCCAGCAGGATCACGAATCCCGTATTTACCCATACATCGATCATGATCGCGGTCATCATAGCAGTCTTAGGACTTGCCTGCCACGGGAATCCGTAGACTCCGAACAGGTTCAGCAAATGCTCCACAATACCTACTGTATTACTTAACATCAGCGTCCAAATGATAGTAGCTACTACAGGAGCAACCATCAGCGGGAATACCAATGCGACTTTCATCATTTTTGAGAAACGGTTTTCAAGATTATTCAAAAGAATCGCAATTGCAAGTCCAAGCACCATTTCAATGATGATGGAAATAATTGCGTATTCAAGAGTAACCCTGACGGAATGCCAGAACGCCGAATCTGTCAGAAGATTCACCCAGTTCTGCAGGCCAATAAATTTGTATGTCGGCATTCTGAACGAATAGCTTGTAAGCGAATAATAAATAGCGATAACGAACGGAATCATGATTCCAATCGTCAGAATTAAAGATGGCGCCACAATAAGGTAAGGTCTCACACGGGTTCCAAATGGAACTTTATTCAGATTGATATTACCCTGTGCACCAGCTGCGGATGTTTTCTTTTCGTCTTTCATCCCATTGCCTCCTTTTAAAACCAGCGTCAAAACATAGTTTTGATGTTAAAAATGCAAGGAGAGTCAGGTACCTCTCCTTGCAAAATATTATCAGAGATTACTCGCAAACAACATCAGATGTTGTCTTGTTCAGCGTCTCTGTCAAAGCCTTCATAGCTTCTTCTGTTGAAGAGTACTTATCAGATGTAACAAGATCCTGAAGCGTCTCAGCCCAAGATGTCATGCACTCCTCGAAGTATGGCTCCGGCGTGAAGCAGATCTTGGAATTCGGAAGCAGTGTGCTGAACATCTCGGAATATCCAAGACACTTCTCGTCGCCTACATACTCAAGATATTCATCACTTGTTGCAACAGACTCACGTGCACAGTCGATACAGGATCCTTCTGTTGCTGCCCACTGTGTGAACTCCGGAGCTGTGAAGTACTGGATGAAGTACCACGCTGCCTCTTTGTTCTGGGAATCCGCATTCATAGCCATTGACCATACCCAAACGTTGGAGATCTGGTCGTCGCCTTCGTTCTTAACCGGTACGCCGGACCACGCAATGTTGCCGGACTGGTCAGAAGCGCCCTCAAAGTTCTGGAAATATGCAGCTGATGTAGCGTCAAACAGCATAGCAGCCTGTCCAGCGCCAAGGTCGGAAGAAGCCTCGGACCATGTATATGTAGACCACTGGGATGTAGATGTCTTGCAAAGCTGTACCCAGTAATCTGTCATATCGATAGCTTCCTGAGAATCTGTCAGCCATGTAAGTCCGCCTTCGTCATTAACCTCACAGTCCTTAGCGCCCCATGTTGTATACTGAGTCATATATCCGGCATGGATAGTACCCCAGTTACGGGAACCACGAACTGCAAGACCATATGTGTTAGAACCATTCCATCCGTCGAGCTCTTCGCAAACCTCTAACAGACCGTCAGTAGTTTTGATCTTCTCAACCTGCTCATCGGACAATGCGTTCTTATTGTAAGCCAGAGCGTTCAGCTCATAACCCATTGGAAGTGCATACTGGGAACCTTCTCCTGTCTCATGTCCCGGAATACCATCCCAGCGAAGAGCGCCTGCAACTGCATCATAAATGTCATCAAAGTTGTAATCCGCATCTGTCAGGCTTGCATTGTTGATGTATCCCTCGAGCGGCTCAACATATCCGGCGCCGATGTACTGCCACAACTGGTAAGCGCCTGACATATAAACGTCCGGGTTACCGGAGCGGCTGGAAAGACTTGTGTTCAGCTTATCGAAATAGTTGGACTCAGGAGTGATCGTATACTCAACTGTAATTCCTGTCTTCTCTTTGAACTCGTCCAGCTTCTCAACAACTGCATTCGCATAAGTATGCTCATTGAACTGTACATTCAGAGTTGTTCCGTCATATGCCTTCCAGTCAAAGTCTGCTGCGTCGCCTGTCTGCTCTGCTGTAGATCCGCTGTCAGTAGCGCTGTCGTCAGAAGATCCACCGCAGCCTACGAGCATTGTTCCAACCATTGCTGCACATAACAGAACGCTTAAAATTCTCTTTTTCATAGTTTGCCTCCTCTTTAAAATAAAAGAATTTTATCCGTTTTAACTGACCGCACATGGGTTACCTGATCCCCCGCGCGATTTTGTACGGATTCATAATAAAATTTTACTATTTATCTATTTTTTTGTCAACTATTCACAAAACCAATTATTGTTTTACCGAAAAATTCACAAAACTTATTGCAATTTTCATTGTTTGTTTTTGCAAAAGTAATGTAAGGTTGCTTTTTAAAAGTAAATCAGTTATGATTATTAATTATTACTATAAATATATTCCAACAGGAGGCATTTTATGAAGTTTTTTTCATATGACGGCAGTCTGATGCGTTTTTTTAACCGTCTTTTCGACCTGATGATCCTTTCGATCGTATGGTGGATCAGCTGCATCCCCATCGTCACCATAGGAGCCGCAACCACCGCGCTTTACGACACTTCCATGACGCTGACCAAAAAAGATATCCGGCCGTTCCAGTACTACAGGCAGTCCTTCCGAAGGTTCTGGAAGCCTTCCACCATCTGCTGGATCATCTATCTCGTGATCGGAATTGCAGTTGCCGGAGACTTTCTCGCATTCCATTACAACTGGCCGCAGTATCTTACGATCGTGCGCGTGATCACCGGATTTCTCGTGATCACACTGGCATTTTCACTGATGCTGGTATTCCCGGTCATCGGTACCTTTCAGGGAAATATAAGAGAATATATGTTTAACGCCTTTGTCCTTTCCTTCATGTATGCGCCGCTGACGCTCCTTATGGTTCTGATCATCGCAGCGGTGGTCTATATCGCGCTCCAGGCATTTTCACTGCTTTTTATCGTACTGCTTCTCGGCCCGGGGATCACTGCATTTATCAACGCATACATACTCCGTTTCATCTTCCGCAAGTATCTTCCTGAGGATGATCCAAAATATTAATTTTCAAAAAAGAACCATCACGAAACGTTCCGCGATGGTTCTTTTTACTTTTTTAAAAATTTTTATTTTAAAAAAAATAAGTTTTCTGATTTATTCGATCGATGATGTGTCGAGACTTTCGTATTGTGCAAAGAACGGACGCACACGGGAAAGGACTGCTTCCACTCCGCCCTTCTCGTTGGTCTCTATATTCATCGGCATGATCGGATCATGCAGAGACATACGCAGCAGCATCCAGCCCTGTACCTCTTCATCATCAAACGATATCCTGACGCCTTCATAATTCGGCTCGACAATATGGAATCTTTCATCCGCCTCTGCAAACTTCTTAAAGTCTTCGAGAATCTTCAGCCCATAATCTTTAAATTCTTCCAGGCGGATCGCCATACGGTATTCCCTGCTCTCTTCCGGCTCCTTCAGTCCATCCAGCAGATCCTCAATAGACTTCCCGGCGCGCTTGCAGCGAACGACCTCGCACAGCGCTTTCACGCTCATATATGCGCCGTCATCCAGGAAGTAATTCTCCTTCAATGCGCCATGGCCTGAAGTCTCGATGGCAAGGCTGCTCTCGATCCCCTCCTGATTCAGACGGATGGACTCGTTGATCACATTTCTGTAACCGCGTTTGAAGCGATGATGCTTAAGTCCCAGCCTGCCCTCAAGGAATTCGGTCAGCTGATCGGATGTTACAGAATCCGTGACGATCGTGCTTCCCGGATTCTTCCGCGCAACGATGGCTGCCATCAATGCAATGATGGAATTGCGGTTGACCTCTTTGCCGCTTGGAAATACGGTAGCGGCGCGGTCTACATCCGTATCGAAGATGATCCCAAGATCAGCCTTATTGTCCAGCGTAGCCTTCCGGATGCTTGCCATAGCCTTCTCATTCTCAGGGTTCGGGATATGATTCGGGAAGCTTCCGTCCGGATCCAGGTATACGCTGCCGCTGATGTCGGCTCCCAAAGGCTCCAGTACCTGTGTTGCAAAAAATCCGCCCGCTCCGTTACCCGCATCTACAACAAAGTGCAGACCCGCAAGCGGCTTGTCCTCCTCTTTTGTCTCTGTCTCAGCACAGATGATCTTTCTCAGATTCGCACTGTAATGAGCAAGAAGGTCGAGGCTTCTGATCTCCTTTTTATCGTTCTGCGGAATGCCATTTTCTTCCAGCGCAACAGCTTTATTCAAAATGATCTTTATTTCGCTTCCTTCAAGGCCGCCGCCCTTTGTAAAGAATTTAAGGCCGTTGCGGTTAAATGGAAGATGGCTGGCCGTGATCATGATGGCGCCGTCATAGTCAAGCTCCGGCAGCACCGTTGACATGAACATGGACGGCGTGGAAGAAAGACCGCAGTCGACCGGAGCAGCGCCCTGCCTCCGGATCCCGGAGAGAACGCCTTCTTTCAACATGCTTGCGGAAAGTCTGGAATCATGTCCAACAGAAATTGTGAGCGCGTCCTTTTCCTTGCCGATCTTTTCTGATACATATTCTGTAAAGGCCGCCGCAATATTCTCAGCGATCGCCGGCGTCAGGTTCACCTTTTCTCCCTCGACTCCTTCCAGAGCAATTCCCCGGACGTCACTTCCGTTTTGAAGCTTCAAATACTTTTTCTCAAGACTCATAAATAAATCCTCCTATAATTATTTACACTCCTTGCAATACAGTCAATTCCAAAGGAATTGACTGCGGATTACATTACTATATTAAATTAACTCAGCCGCTTTGTCAAACTGAGCGTCGAGGAAATCTCTGTTATGCTTCAAAACTTCTTTCCAGTTATCGCCGCCGTCGTACCAGAATTCCGCAACATAGCGGCGGATGCCCTGACGGTAAAATTCCGCAATATGAGGCGGGAAATCCACCTGACCCTCGCCGTACGGGATCCCCCGGTCTTTCCCCGGGACCGTCTCCTTCAGATGCGCGCCGATCATATGGCCTGCGCCCGTTCTGATATCTGCAAGGACGTCATCCGTGCAGTTGTAGATATTGCCGATATCCGGATACGCCTGATAATACGGGGAATTGATGCGATTGACGCCGTACATGACTTTCTCGATCGTATTCATAAATTCCTGATCCATCATGGTCTCGGTAGCCAGCGTCACGCCGTGAGAGGCCGCAAGCATGGTCGCAGCTTCCAGCGTCTCATAGAAGCGCTCCTTTGTGCTCTCATCGCTTGTCTCCTCATAATACACATCATATCCCTGCGTCATAATAATACGGACGCCCATCTTTTTGGCGAACGCAATACATTTCTCGATGATCTCCCACGCCTCTTTTTTCCATTTCAGAGTCCCCATAGGATATCTTCTCTGCGCAGAGAATGTGATGCTCTCAATTCTGAATCCGGTTTTATTCCCGGCCTCCAGAACGGCAGCGATCTCCTCGTCCGACCAGTCCAGCCGTGCGATCTTCTCGTCCGATTCATCCACGCTCATCTCCATAAAATCAAACCCGGCCTCTTTACAGACACGGAATTTCTCTTCCCATGTAAGATCGGCCGGAACGGCCTTTTCATATACGCCAATGCGGTATGTGCCCCTGATATCCATTACTTAATCTCCTTCTGTCCGTAATATGCATTTGCTCCGTGTTTTCTGAGATAGTGCTTGTCAAGCTGATGCTGGTCAATACGTTCAAGCTTCGGGTTGATCAGCTCGGCGAACATAGCCATCCTGGCAACCTCCTCGAGAACGACCGCATTATGAACAGCTTCATTCGCGTCCTTTCCCCATGTAAACGGCCCGTGGTTGCAAAGAATGACCGCCGGCAGATCCATGATCCCGATGCCGCGCTCGGTAAATGTCTCTACGATACACTTTCCCGTCTCAGTCTCATAATCCCTGTTGATCTCTTCTTCCGTCAGACGGCGCGCGCACGGGATATCTCCATACATATAATCCGCATGGGTAGTTCCGTATGCCGGAATATCACGGTTTGCCTGCGCCCACGAGGTAGCGTACGTGGAATGTGTATGAACAATGCCTCCGATCTCCGGATAATTCTGGTACAGCACCAGATGCGTCGGCATATCGGATGACGGATTATAATCTCCTTCTACAACGTTGCCTTCCAGATCGAGAACCACCATATCTTCCGGTTTCAGTTTCTCATATGGAACGCCGCTTGGCTTGATCACGAACAGCCCCTTCTCGTGATCGATACCGCTTACATTGCCCCAGGTAAAAGTAACGAGTCCCCTTTTCGGCAGCTCCATATTAGCCTCATATACTTTCTGTTTCAGTTCTTCTAACATATTTGCCTCCTTCTTATGTCCGATGTACGGTAACGTTTCGTTGATGGTATTATTATACAATCCTGCAGATTTCATTTCAATCCATTTCCGAAACAATGCACATCGGTGCACACATGGTACAGTCTCCAGCAAAGCGCAATCTCCTCTTCTGTCCCAAGACTGTTTTCAAAATAAATCTTTCCCGGCGCCGTTCCGGCTTTCAGAAGACCTGCCTCCCGGACACGCCTTGCCAGTTCCCGCGCGGTTCCTGCGCCCCCGTCAAAGATCTGTACGTTTTCTCCCCAGAACTTTTTCACAGCTCCTTTTACAAATGGATAATGTGTGCAGCCAAGCACAATGGAATCGATCTCTTTCTCCTGGTAATCCCGGAAAAGATGACTCAGATATGCGTCCATCTCCGGACCTTCCAGGCATCCCTTCTCAACCAGTTCCATAAGCCCCGGGCACGGCAGCGGAAAAATCTCCGCCCGATCTTCATACGCTGCCATGAGACGTTGAAATTTTTCCATTTTCAAAGTCATCGGCGTTGCCATCACCAAAACCTTTGCATTCTCCTTCGCCATCACCGCCGGCTTGATCGCCGGTTCGATACCGACCACCGGAAGCTCCGGGTGCAGTTCCCGAATCCTGCGGACAGCCGCGCTGGTAGCCGTATTGCACGCTACTGCCAGAGCTTTTACGCCGGATTCAATAAATTGTTCTGTCTTATCAAGCGTGAGGCGTCGGATCTCATCCTCCGGACGTGTCCCATAAGGCGCATTTTTGGAATCGCCAAAATACCAGAAATCCTCGTACGGCAGAATCCTGGTCAGCTCCTTCAATACACTGATCCCGCCCAGCCCTGAATCAAATACTGCGATAGGCGCGTCGGAATTTCGCTTTCCCGTTATCTCCATCTGATGTCTCTCCTATATGATATACTCTCCGTTCTTTTCGATCTGCCAGTTCACCAGATCTTCCAGCGTAATATGATCGATCACGCCGCTCACAGCATCATTCAGCCGCTTCCATACCATCACGGTCACGCACGAATCCATGCGGGGGCAATTGACAGCGCCCTCGCTCAGACACTCCACCGGCGCCATATTGCCCTCCGTCTGCCGCAGGATCATTCCAACCGTATATTCTTCCGGTCTTTTCGTCAGAAGATACCCGCCCTGGGGTCCGCGGATGCTGCGCACATATCCCGCTTTATGAAGAAGCGAAATGATCTGTTCCAGATATTTGTCCGAAATCTCCTGTCTGGCGGCGATCTCGCGGATCCGTACCGGATGCTCCGCGTCATTCAGCGCAAGATCCAGCATCAGTCTCAGAGCATAGCGCCCTTTCGTTGAAATTCTCATATTTTCTGTCCTCCCACTCTATCTCTTTACATTGCCGCTTAATAAATCCGCAAGCGAAACGCTGTCCAGATATTCGTAAATGATCCGGTCAAGCTCCTCCCACATCGGCAGTGTAATACAATCCTCTGCATGCTCACATGTATTTTCATCACGATCCAGACAGGATACCGGCGAAAGGCTTCCCTCCGCCGTCTTTAATATTGCGCCTACCTGATATTCCTCCGGTGAATATTTTAACTGGTATCCCCCTGTTTTTCCCCGCTGACTGTTCAGATAACCCGCACGGTTCATGATCCCCGCGATCATCTCCAGATATTTCATCGAGAGCTCCTGTCTCTCCGCAATATCCTTCAACGAAATATTACCCTCATGATAATGCTGAGCCAGATCAAGCATGACTCTCAGTGCATATCTTCCTTTTGTTGAGATTTTCATTTTCGTCTGACCTCCAAAAACGTTTTTATGACATATATTTTACTCCAGGTAAGTAGGAAATACAACAAAAAAAGATGATGGTCATTCAGCCATCATCTTCTAAATCTCCCGCTATACGGTCATCCCGATCCGTTCTCCGATATATTTCGGTATATCGTTCCGGTCGATCGATAATACGAGCGCAAGCTCCGAATAAAGCGCGTCCTCGGCTATCCTTAAAAACTTTTCTCCGGAGGCCGTGATTTTCTTGCCCTGTTCGACTCTCTTTTTATTATACTTGTACAGCGTCTTGATCACCTGGGCATAGGCGATAACCTCGCAGGTCTTCAGTTTCTCTTTATAAATTGTATCTGTCAGCTTTGGATTGTCGATCCGGATATCTTCTAATCCCGGCATGCTGTCGATCAGCTTGATTGCTTCCTCTTTCGTTATGATCTTTCTCATAGGAACCTTCGTGTGATCTACCGGGGCAAAAATTCGATTTGATTTCGTGCTGAGCGGCACCAGTACATAATACTTCTTCTCTTTCGGGACATCGCGCATATCCAGCGTGGTGATATCTTCCACGGTACAAACCCCGACAGTTCCGTATACCACATATTCTCCGATATTAAACATGTTTTCACTCACTTTCTACTTATTAAATGCGGCCTCGGCTTTATTTTTTATTTTAACACTTTTGTTCGTGTTTTGTCAGTAAATTTGTTCAATTGTGTTGCATTTTTGTGAAAACCACCAAAGGATAGCATACGGTTAATTGTGCATTTTATATACTTTAAGATCACGCTCCCCAAAAGCGCTCCATGAAATTTTCCGCATTTTTCCAGCAAACGGCTTCTACTTCATCCGCCGAAAATCCGGCTCTCTCCAGGCCTTCCGCCAGCTTCGGCATATCCTGACAGCCACGGATCTCCTGCTCGCCTGTCATCCCGTCGAAGTCGCTTCCAATGCAAAGAATATCCCTGCCGCCCACATCTATGATATGTCTTGCCTGAGCAATCAGGCCGTCAAGCGTGCTTTTCCCATTATCGCTCACAAAAGGGCCGAAGAAATTAAGGCCTGTGACGCCGCCTTTATCGGCGAGCTTTTTCAGCATCTCGTCTGTGAGATTACGCGCATGATACGCAGCGCTCCTGGAATTGGAATGTGTGGCGAGAAACGGCCTCTTCCCGTATTTGTACACATCCCGGAATCCGCCGTCCGACAGGTGCGAAACATCGGCCGCAATCCCAAGCTCATCCATCCTTTCCAGCGCTTCCCTGCCAAACGCGGTCAGCCCTTCCTCCTGACAGGTAAAATCTTTATTCGGATACCCAACGCAATTCGGATAGTTCCATGTCAGTGTGAGCATACGGATCCCGACCTCACAGAGCCGGTCCAGACGCTCGATCTGACCATCCAGGATACCGCCCTCCTCCACGGTCAGCATGACGGACAGTTTCCCGGCTTTCTGATTGTTTTCATAATCTCTGTAATTACCCGCAAATGCGATTTGATCCTTGTGCTCCTCCACCGTCCGGCGCATAAGCTCTGTCATCGCCAGCACGTCCTCATAATGTGTATTTCCGACAGGCTTTTTCCCGATGTCCGTAAAGCACGCAAAACATTGCATCGCGTATCCATTTTCGAGCATACGGCGGACGTCCGCCTGCCCGGAATTGGACCACAGGGTTTCTGCAGGATCCTTTTTCGCTGCGTACAGGCGCATCAGCGTGTCGCAATGCAGATCGATAAACTTCATTTTCCTTTCCCCTCTCTATAAAAGCTCCAGAAGCTTTTCGACATCCTCCTGCTTCGTCGCCCAGCTTGTCGCGAAACGCACGACCGTATGATCCTCGTCCGCCTTCTCCCAGAAGCCAAATGTCACTTCCTTTTTCAGCTCCTCCATCTGTCCGTTTTCCAGCACGATAAACTGCTGGTTTGTCGGAGAATCCAGGAAAAATGAATATCCCTTTTCCCGCAGTCCCTGCTTCAGGATCCCGGCCATGTCGACGGCATGTCTGCTGATCTTAAAATACAGATCATCTGTAAAAAGCGTATCGAACTGTATTCCAAGCAGGCGCCCCTTCGCCATAAGCGCCCCGTGCTGTTTTACTGTCGTCAGGAAATGCTTCGGCATATTTTTCTTTGTAAAAACAACTGCCTCGCCGCAGAGCGCTCCGACCTTTGTTCCGCCCGCATAGAAAACGTCGGTATATTTTGCGATATCTGCAAGTGAAACATCGGTATCATAACTCATAAGGCCATATCCAAGCCGGGCGCCGTCCAGAAACAGCGGGATCTGATACTCCCTGCAGATCGAAGATATCTGCTCGAATTCGTCCTTTGTATACAGTGTACCGTATTCCGTCGGATGAGAAATATAAACCATTCCCGGAAATACCATATGTTCATGGTTGTCATCCGCCCAAAAATCCTCCAGCAGCTTCCGAAGCTCCCCCGCTTCCAGCTTCCCGTCATGTGACGGGAGCGCCAGCACCTTATGGCCACTGTTCTCCACAGCTCCGGCCTCATGTGCATGGATATGTCCGGTCTGCGCGGACACTACTCCTTCATATTTCGTAAGCATCGAATCGATCACCGTGTCATTTGTCTGCGTTCCGCCGGCCAGAAAAAAGATTTCCGCATCAGGACAGCCGCACGCCTCGCGGATCTTCGCCTTTGCACTCTCACAGTATTTATCGCTTCCGTAACCGGAGAGCTTCTCCATATTTGTTTCGAGCAGGCGCTGCAGTATCTTCTCATGGGCGCCCTCAATGTAATCACTCTCAAAAGATAACATATCCGATTCCTCCTTATTGCAAAAAAACTCCTTTATCTATATTACTGTAGATAAAGGAGTGAAACAAGAACAATTTTACTGCTGTGCCGCTGCTTCCTGCCGCTTCGTCTGTGCAAGCAGCTTCTCAACGCTTACAAGCTTGACGCTCAGCACAAATACCTCTGCCGCTGCTTCCAGCTCTTCGACCGTCGGGAAGGATGGGGCAATACGGATGTTGCTGTCTTTGGGATCCTTTCCGTATGGGAAGGTCGCGCCGGCGCCCGTCAATTTAACGCCTGCCTCCGCAGCTTTCGCCACGATCGCCTTTGCGCATCCGTCCATGGAGTCGAAGGAAATGAAATATCCGCCGAGCGGCTTTGTCCATGTTCCGATTCCGAGTCCTCCAAGCTCCCTTTCAAAAACCTCGTCGACCTTTTCGAACTTCGGACGGAGAATGTCCGCGTGCTTGCGCATATGGTTGTACATTCCCTGCATATCTTTAAAGAAACGTACATGGCGCAGCTGATTCAGCTTGTCGTGGCCGATCGTCTGGAAGCTCATATATTTCTTCGCATCCTCGAGGTTCGCGCACGACGCGGCCAGCGCCGCAATTCCGGAGCCCGGGAAGGATACCTTTGATGTGGATATGAATTTCAGCACCATATCCGGATTTCCCGCCTTAATACACTCGTTCAGAAGCTCAAGGATGACGTCCCTGTTATCGTCATACAGATGATGGATCGAGTACGCATTATCCCAGAAAATACGGAAATCTTCTGCCGCAGGCTTTAAGCGGGCAAATCTTCTGACCGTCCCGTCAGAGTAGGAAATACCTGTCGGGTTCGCATATTTCGGCACGCACCAGATTCCCTTGACCGCAGGATCCTCAGAAACAAGCTTCTCGACCATATCCATATCCGGCCCCGTCTCGAGAAGCGGCACATTGATCATCTCGATGCCGAAAAATTCCGTGATCGCAAAATGGCGGTCATATCCCGGTACCGGACAGAGAAATTTAACTTTATCCAGCTTGCCCCATGGGGTGCTTCCCATAATACCATGTGTCATGGCACGTGAAACTGTGTCGAACATAACATTCAGGCTGGAATTCCCATAGATCAGGATATTCCTCTCCGGAACCTCAGACATATCCGCAAGGAGCTTTCTTGCATCGGAAATGCCGTCCGGCGCCCCGTAATTTCTGCAGTCAACTCCATCGGAACTCTCCAGATTCGTCCCGCTGTTCAAAACGTCCATCATTCCAAGGCTCAGATCGAGCTGCGACCTGGACGGCTTGCCGCGGGACATATCCAGCTTTAATCCTTTGCCCTTAATATCTTCAAACTGTTTCTCAAGTTTACATTTTAATGCTTCCAATTGTGATCTGCCAAGCTCACAGTACGGCTTCATAATTCGTCCTCCTTAAAATTCCGTAAATACATGTATATCAAAGCGATGCCCTGCCGCACCGCTGCTTTTGATACTGTCACAAATGCTATTGTAGTAGTAATTTGAACAAATTGCAAGCAGAACTTGCATTTTTGGGCATTTCTATTCGATTTCATCCGATTACTTCGTTTTATTATGCAATTTTCACTTTGTTTTCCCTCATAATTCCCGCTTTTAAATTTCCTTTTCTTTTTTTACCAAAATTTTATTTTAAATATACTTTGCTTTTCCGGTACGATGTGATAAAGTAATTTTATTGTATTATTTACGTTAAAAAGTCAAATAAAGGAGATTGATATATATGCTTTTTTTTAAGAGAAAAAATAAAGACCCGCAAAAAGAAAAAAAGAAAAGCGCATCGAATTCCAGCCAGCGTTCCCGCATTTACAATAAGGACATGAACGATCTGCTCCCATTTTTTTTGCGCTATGAACGGGACGCTGTATACATCACAACGTCAGAGACGTGTCCGTGCTGCAGTCCGTATAACGGGAAAGTATATAATGTTCTGAATATAATGCAGAAATATCCGCCGCTGCCGGATTTTTTATGTCAGAACGAATGTCCGGAATGCGGAAAGGTCATTGAAGCGCAGCTGCTCCTGCGCTGATCTTATCCCGGCTTTGCCGGTTTTAAAAGGGGGTATCATTTCTGATAACCCCCTTCATTTTAAATATCGAGTCCGGTTGTTGTTTCTCCTTTTTCTCTGGCCTCTCTCTCGCAGATCTCTTTAAATGTATCGATGGCATCCTCGGAGCCCATCATCCAGAGAACGTCTCCCGCTTCAATTAATGTTGTGGCCGTCGGAAGCTCAAGGATCTTGCTGTAAGGAGTCTTAAGACCCACGATCATAAGATGGTAGCGATCCTGAATTCTCGACTCACGGATCAACTGATTGCAGAACGTATCCGTCGGCAAAACGCGATATTCAATACAGCTTAACGGCGACTGCTTCTCCGTATCTCCGTATCCCATGAAATCCTTCAGGGAAGATACGGAATACTTTCCGCCGACATTCTGATAATCACGGAATCTGTCGAGCGCCTTTGCAACGCCAACTGCAAATACACGGTCGCCGGCATACACATGAATGCTGCCTCCCGGTACCAGAATGATCTCTGTCTTTCTCTCAATTTTGATAATAAATACGTTCTGTCTGCGTCCCCAGTAAAGTTCCATAAGCGTTTTGCCCGCGTATTCCGCATCTTTTGGAACTACGAAGGACATAACCTTGTAATCGCTCTCAAAGCTGTCCACAAATCCCGGCAAGGTGATCGTAGAATTTGATTCGGACATACTTGCAAAGAGAAAAGCAGCCCTTGTAAGTGTTGAATACTGTTTTCTTGCTCTGTAGTCTTTCAGATACAACGCTCCGCCTGCAACCATCCATCCTGCAAAGATGAGTATTGCAATTCCGCCCATGAACACCGGCTGTCCCGGTATGAATAAAAGGACAAACAATCCGGTCATACATATTGCTGCAAACCACGCCATAGGCAGACCGCCCGGAATCTTATAAGGCCGCTTGAGCGCCGGCTCTTTCTTTCTCAGGATGATCAATGAAAATGCCGTGATCATCCAGCTCGCCACATAGCCTGCGGCGGAGAAGCTCGTAAGTGAACCGATCAGGCCGCTTCCTAAAAACGGTCCGACCAGCGATGCTGCAAAACTGACCTTCAACGCATTGACCGGTGTTTTGTATACCGGATGCTGTTTCGACAGACTGAACGGCACGATACTTACCCGCGCCATGGCCATAAGGATCTGCGAAGACGCCATCATAAAACCGTTCCAGGTAGTCAGCAGACCACAGACCGCGCCAAACAGGATCAATATGTATATAACACGCCCCACCGCTCCAGGATAAAGCTCCCGGAACATGAGCGCCGCAGATGGATTGGAAAACTTAATGAATTCCTTCCACGGAAGAGCTCCGCCCAAAGTAAAGAGCAGCAATGCGTAAAAAATACAGGATAGCACTACGGTAATGATAACGGTTTTCCCTACCCCTTTGGTGTCGCCCCCGGCGCTCTCGATTCCCTGCGGAATCGTCTCAAATCCGGCAAGGAAGAATGGCACAGAGGCAAGGATCGAAGCCATACCGCCGAGAAATGAACTATGGCTTCCTGTTCCTGTATTTTCATAATATGGCTGCAAATTATGAATATCGAACTTGATCGCCGCGCAGATCATTGCAAGAATACCCGCCCCGACCAGCGCCATGCAGAGCACTTTCTGCAGGCTTGCAGACGATGCAACTCCTTTTCTGTTGATTGAATAAAGTACAATGGAAATAACCGTTCCAAGAATAATATGTCCTATGTAAATATCCGCCCCGGCCAGACTATATAGCGGCGCTCCTGTTTTCAGAACCGGGAAGACGATACTTAAAATATCTACTACGTAGATCGCTTCCCATGGAATGATCGTAATAAATGCTCCAAACGCCGCCCATCCCGAGAGAAAAGCGATGCGGTCTCCGAACGCCCGGAAAGCATAAGCCATACCTCCGCCGGATACCGGAAGCATCGTACAGAGCTCACAGTAACACAGCGCAACCGGCACCATGAGAATCATCGCCACAAGATATCCCGCTGCCGCCGGCAAAGGCCCGCCGCTGCTATTCATCCAGCTATTGATTGAAACCGCCCAGCCTACGCCTACGATCGCGCCAAAACCGATGCAGAAAAAGTCTATAGCGGATACTCCCTTCTTTTTTTCCATTTTCTTTCCCCCTGATACTGTATTTTCATCTTTCTCTGATAATATGGATCCAAACTCATAAAAAGCCGGGATACATCAAAAAACAATGATATATCCCAACTTTTTAATGATTCTTTTAAATTTTATACCGGTCTGGTATACTTTTTAAGCCATGCTTTCTCATCCTCATTCAAATATGGGGAAATGGTCTCATATACTTTCTTATGATAATCATTTAAAAGCTTTTTATCTTCTGCTGTCATGATCTCCGGATTAATTGCATCCAAATCCATAGGAATCAGTGTGATTGTATCGAAATACATAAACTGTCCATACTCATTTTTCTCGCCCTTAAGGCAGAGAAGCTCATTTTCAAGGCGGATGCCATGGGAGCCTTCAATATATATTCCAGGTTCATCCGTGATCACCATACCCTCGTGCAGAACCTCCGTCTCGCCTTTACGATATTTCCATCGGAAACCGGCAGGACCCTCATGGATATTCAGAAGATAACCTACGCCATGTCCGGTTCCATGATTGAAGTTCAGATTCCGATCCCAGAATGGCTTTCTGGAAAGAATATCAAGCACCATTCCCGTGCATCCTTCCAGGAACTTCGCGCTGCCGAGCTGAAGATTACTGATCGCAACCAATGTAAAATCATCCTTCATGGTCTGCGAAACTTCTCCGAGCGCGTAGGTTCTTGTTACATCTGTAGAACCTTCGTAGAAACCTGCGCCGGTATCTGTAAGAAGAAAACCGCCTTCTTTCAGCTCTACGTCCGTCTCAGGAGTTGATGTATAGTGAACGATCGCACCATGTTCTCCGTAAGAAGAAATAGGCTCAAAGCTTGGCCGGATGAAATTCCCCATCTCAGCACGGAATTCGTCCAGTTTATCCGATGCGCTGATCTCTGTGATCTTCATCTTCCCTACGTTTTCTTTCAACCATTTCATAAATCTTACGTGGGCAACGCTGTCTTTGATCTGAGCCTTGCGGATATTTTCAATCTCAACCGGATTCTTAATAGCCTTCATCAGAATTGACGGATTCCGCTCTTCTACCTTCTTCACAGTTTCAGGTATATTGTTATACAGCGCATAATTCAACTTATCCGGGTCAACCAGAACCGTTGTGCTCTCATCCAGCTTGCGGATATCCTCATAGATATCGTTATACGGATGAAGGTTGACATTATCCTCTGCTAACTGAGCTTTTATCTCATCGTTTAATTTTCTCTCATCGATGTAAAGCTCCATGCTGTCCATCGTGATAATGGCGTAGGATAAGATCAACGGGAAGAATTCGATATCGTCTCCACGGATATTAAGTATCCAGCAGATATCGTCAAGAGTCGTAAGCACATGTGCATTCGCTCCGGCTTTCTTCATCTCCTCGCGAACTCTCTTTAATTTGTCCGCCGCCGATTCTCCTGTATACTCTATTCCAAGGGCAAATGCAGGCGCTGTCGACAATTCCGGGCGATCTGTCCATATACTGTCGATCAGATCCTCATGATATGAAATCTCCGCCTGTTTCTTCTTCGCAATATCCGCATATTCCTGTCCTTCTCCCACAGATACTGCCCGTCCATCAAATCCAAGAGTATCTCCCGGTTTCAATGTTTCTTCCAGATATTCTGTAAGCTCAGGTACTCCTGGTTCACCCATCTTCATAAGTTCTACCGTCGTACCCTTAAGCTGATCTGCAGCCTGTATAAAGTAACGTCCATCGGTCCAGAGCCGTGCTTCATCTTTTGTAATAACAGCCGTACCTGCCGATCCGGAAAAACCGGTAATATACTTTCTTGCTTTAAAATATTCTCCTACATATTCGCTCTGATGGAAATCAGCCGTCGGAACGATATAAACATCAACGCCTTTTTCTGCCATCTTTGCGCGCAGCTTTGTTAATCTCTCAGGAATACTCATTTTCTTTTACACCTCTTATCTAATTCATATATATGTAATCTGATCATGCTTCTTCTTGATTTTCCACCAGTGCTGATAACGGCTTATCCAGGATAAGAAGGAGTACGCAAACTACCGCAGCAATTACCGCAATGATAATGCATGCAACAATAAACTTTATCTCCCCGCCAAACAGTACGGTATAAACATATCCATATCCTTTGCCCGCGAAGAAAATAGCCAGTCCCCATACAGCCTGCATGGTCGTGTAAAGGCGGCTTGGCGCATACTTGCTGATAAACGAATTCCCCAGTGGAGAGAAGAACATCTCGCCCAGCGTAATCAGCAATGCAAAAATCAACAGCCACAGGCAGCTGATCTGTCCGTCGCCGCGAATGACGTCAAGAAAAGCAAAGAAAACATAACTGATACCAAGAGTTCCGATACCCATCGCCGTCTTCTTATAGATACTCAGATCGCCCTGCGGTCTGCTGCTGAAGTAGTTCCATAATCTCGGTGTGACAAATGCGCCAACTAATACACAGAACAATGCATTGGCTGCGTCAAACCATGTGAGAGGTACATTATAACCTGCAACTACCCAGTTCGCATTCTCTCCCCAGTAATAATATACCGGCAGATATGCCAGATACCAGAATATCCAGAAAATGATAGCAAATGCAGATACAAGGATGATCGCTCCGATCCTCTTCTTCTCTGTGGAAGTATAAGGTATCTTTTCTACATTTTTCTGAGCCTTCTTTACCTCTGCCTCATGTGCAAGCTCTTCTGCCGTCTTCTCTTTCTTAAATGGTTTCTTACCAACATCTCCCATAAAACGGGTTCCAACAGTAAACCAGATCGCGCCTATGAACATCAGAACTGCTGCAACCTTGAAGCATGGTCTGTATCCCATGACATCGCCCTTCGCAAATACATCCTGATACAGGATACCTACCAGGAAAGGACCTGCAAATGCGCCGATATTAACCAGAGAATAACGGATGGAATATGCCGAGTCAAGCTGCTCTCTGTCCGTTACAACACGTCCGATAAGCGCTCCTGTCTTGTAGAATGCAAGGCCAAGGCAGATACACCAGATCATAGCATAAACCATTGCGCCGCTTGTTGCAATAGAACCAATGTAATATCCCACGCCGCAGAGCAGCATGCCGATAGGCGTCGTATATCTTGCGCCGACCAGACGGTCGCAGACAATCGAGCACACAATCGGAAGTCCGTAGGAAAATGCTGTCAGATTAGACTGCATTCCCGCTGCTGTCGTATCAGAAAGACCAAGTCCCCCCGTCGCTACGCTTGCCGCCACAAATATCAACAGAATCGAACGTCCCAGATAATAAGCGAAACGTTCAAAAATCTCTGTCGTACTGCAGGCCCAGAACCCAAGCGGCAGCTTTTTTTTGTTTTGATTACTCATTTTTACCTCCTTTTGCCCTTTCAATGACAATGCATCAATTCCCCCTGATACAAATTCCAATTTGTGGAAATTGGGCAATAAAATAATATTTTATTCGGTAATTACTGTACACCTTGCACCATGATATGTCAAGTTATTTTATTAATCCCCGTCTGCATGCTTATACGATCAACTTGTTTTTGTCAGCCTTCTTCGAAAGATAGTCAAAAGATAGAAATTTAATTCCTTTGTCTTGAGGTTATTTAATGCAATTTGAAGCTGCCGGAACGTTTCCACTGTTTGATAGCGGTCTTATTTATCTTTTACTCCATAGTATTTAAATACCATTTAATCACATTGTAAAACGCTGGCAACTCTCCCGTCTCCTGCTGCCCGTATATCATTTCTATACTATTCTTGTCCAGGTTTCTAAGCTGCCTATATACAGCTTTTCTCGCTGTTTTTAATTCATAATCATTCAGATTCAAAAGAGAAATCGTATATGCATCTCCTTCTACAACACCATCCGGGTAGTAAGTAAATGTAGATTCACATTGTGGATCTAATGGCGATATAAACAACTTCTCATCAAACTCATTTCCCTTTCGATTTCCGCAACTACTTTTTCGATTGCATGATGCTACTATATTATCATAATCTAATGATTTATGACTGACGCCATCCTTTGGATGTCTTGGTTCTATATGCTCATTATGTGCTTTCTCTCTGGTAACTCTTCCACAGCAATATGCGCATAGAAACTGTTGCTCTTTCACCAATTCTTCCCGAAGCTTTCCGTGAAACGGTAAAAATGCCTCTGCGTCATAATTTGCCTGTGGATTTTTTATTTTGAAATCTTTCAGCCATTGAGGTTCTTCATTCTTTTCAATATATATCATTCCTTATGTCTCCTCATCAACTCCATTTGTGCTGTGATTACTTCTGAATAATTTTCACTTGTCATCTCAATAAGACGTCGAATCCGTTTGTCAGCTTTTTCATACTGTTTCTTATCAATTGCGGCATATATAGAATGAATCAGACTATCTGTCTCACCGTTTATTGATTTAACACCCATATATGTTTCCAGAATAGTATTCGCATCATATCCGCTCCTTGACCTTGCATACTGTACCTCGTCTCCCTCAATATCAATCAGCCACAAATCATCCGATGAAGCAAATAGAATCGGTGCATGGGTAGCCACAATGAACTGTACATTTGGAAATGTCTTCCGAAGAGCCGGCACCACATTCCATTGCCACTTCGGATGAAGATGCATATCCAATTCATCAATCAAAGCTACCCCTTTGGTCTGCACAATATCCTGCTTTTTCTCAGGATTAAGGACAGCCATTCGGTATGCAATATCAAAGGCCATCCATATCAGAGACTGGTATCCGGCACTCAATTGGTTAATAGGATGTATTTCCTCCTCCATACGGTACATCAGCTGTTCTTCCTGCTTATCATAGAACACCTCATGCCCCTCTGCCCCTTCCATATTGTCCATGAATCCGGCAACAGCCTTTTTTACAGCCTCGTATTCAGCAATTCTCTGTTCTTTCTGCCATGCGATCTGTTCCATCTTAACGCACCAGTTAAGTAGCAGCTTTATATTAGATGCCTCATAAAGTGCATCTATATATCCGGCAGTCCTGAAAAACGGTTTTCGAAATACATTTTCGGACTTTTCCTTTTTCTGCGACCATACCCTACCCGCACTGAGATATACCAGCAACGGTAATTCTGCCTGTTTATCTCCCGCCATTTTTTCTGCTAATTTGCAGATATCACGGGGTTGAGTCGTACTTCTCGCAGCATTTATGCTGCTTTTTCCACGAATCCATTCGTATTTTTTATCATCTATAACCGCTGTTATAGCAACCGTAAGCGGCATTTTGTAGGATTTATTGAAGGAACCATCGCCCACTTTTTCATATAATACTCTGACTTCATCGGAAGAGAAATGCCTTGTAGCCACCTCCGGGATTCCTGCGACAAATCCGCCTAATCCAACTGCAATCGCCTCTAATATTGAGGTTTTTCCGGTTCCGTTAATTCCTTTAATCAAATTAATTCCCGGTTTGAAATGAATTATTTGCTGTTCAATCCCCCTGAAATTTTTTATTTCTACATTTAATATTTGCATCCGATACCTCCTGGAATTCTATGTTAATAGCCACATCTTCCTGAAGCTATGACATCAGTTATTATCATACCACAACTGCGTAATATACGCTATTGGATATCTCATTTTTACAGTATTTTATGGACTATCAGGATCAGATGCATGGCTCCGCCGCTTTGGAAAACGCGGGCGTATTCCTCCGGTTTGCATTGCCATACATTATTTCGTTTCAAGGCAACAAAAAAGCTTCCGGGGAAACTCCCGGAAGCCTTGAAATTTTGTAATTCTATTGATTACTCAACGATAGAAGCAACACGGCCTGATCCAACTGTACGTCCACCC
>CAZPXF010000003.1:0-48249 GCA_964590945.1 uncultured Lachnospiraceae bacterium
CGGCGTATGAAGAGGCGGTGAAGGAGAAATACCGGTTCTTTAGCTTCGGGGATGCTATGTTAATTTTGTAAAGCGATTTTAGACATTTGTCACATAAGGAATCCCGGAGGTTATCCCTCCGGGACTTTTACTGTTTGAAAACGAAATTATGGGCGAGACCGTTTCGGAACACGATAGCACTGACCCTGCCATCGCTGACAGTGATGTTATCCACGACGCTGATAACGAATGACCGCAGCGTCTCTGGCGACACCGACATGGCAAGGCGCTTGTAATCGATAGATGCACGTCCTGACAGTTTCTGCCGCAGGATGAAGTCACTCGCTCGCCGGACGAGCCGATTTTGACCAGAAAATGACCATATATATGGTACAATTATATTCTTATTCTTTATGGTCACAGACAATCCGGCGACATGATGCAAAATAATTTTCCCCGCATATTGCATTTCAAAACTGCATATGCTATAATGCCAAAAGGCAAAAAGATAGAGCTTGTCCATGCAGGACAGCAAAGTGAAAACCCCAGAGATGGCACTCTCTGGGATTTTCTTTTCCGTATACGGTAGAACAGACCGGGGCTAGTTACCGGCTATTTGTCGTTGTCTAACCACTTGATGATGTAGTGGCAAACTACACCAGCCGCAACAGCGACAATAAAAGATAGAGCAAATTCCATGCAAAACACCTCCTTCCTATTGTCAGTATCGGAGGCGGTAACAAGGAGATTATATCACAGCATTTTCAACTTCGCCATAATATTTTCTTATTCTACAGGTTTGTTTCATGAATCTTATACTTCTTTTGAAATCTCTTATACTTATTTTAGATCTATAGAAACTGGAAATCCTGTTGAAGATATAATAGTATGTTTAGTTATCTAAATTATTTTTCATGAAACAACCCTGTTTCTGACGGTTCCCAAATTGACACACGTTTTCATGGAATAGAAAAGCAGAGATTGAGCAGGAGGTGGTTAATTACCGCTTCATGCTCGATTAGCAGAAAAGCATTACTGATACAAAGAGACTGAACCATTACAAACAACGCGTTATACAGAAATCAGCGTATAGAATACATCTATAAATGTTTAAAAAAACGATTTTACATCATAAATGAAATTTGATAGTTTGAAGTTACCTACTAATTTTGTAGGAATACCAAAAGAAAGGGAGAGGTAAACAATGGATTTACTGGTAAGTGTCAATTGGATAGCGCTGTTTGTACTGATAATTGCATTGCTTATGTTCAAGTTTTTGAATTATATGGCTTACAAAATCAATTGGACATATAGAAGCGCTTTAAAAGAGGCTTTTTCCAGGTAGAAGGTAAGTATGAAGAAGATATTATTTATAAAAATGGTGGTGTTCGGCGTTGCTGCAGTATTTATTGCGATAGGAATCAGTCAGAATGGGCATATAGATGTGATGAATAAGGCGATACGAATCTGTTTTGAGTGTATAGGTATAGGATAATGTGGATAAAAGAAAAAAAACGGCAGATCATTCAGGTAGTCTGCGCTATACTTTATAACTGTAATATCAGAGGGTTTGCAAAAGGGGAGATCTATAAGGGTAGCATAAAAGCGGCCTGCGTGCCGGGACTTAACTGTTATTCTTGTCCCGGAGCGGTTGCTTCCTGTCCGATAGGAAGCCTGCAGAGCGCTCTTGTGTCATCAAAATATAAAAGACCATATTACATTCTTGGCATTCTTTTATTGTTTGGTGTTGTCTTTGGAAGAACAATCTGTGGTTATCTCTGCCCGTTCGGTCTTTTGCAAGAGATCTTTTACCTGCTTCCGACAAAAAAGCTTAGGAAAAATAAATGGACGAGATATCTTACATGGATTAAATATATGTTACTTGTGGTTTTTGTCATAGGTATTCCGCTGATTCTTGCGGCACCCGGATTCTGCAAATATATTTGTCCGGCTGGAACACTGGAAGGAGGAATTCCGCTTGTGTCAATGAATAAACAACTTCGGGAACTGACCGGAGGACTTTTTAACTGGAAAGTATTTCTTGTGGTTATCATCCTTATTTCCTGCATTTTTGTTTTCCGTAGCTTTTGCAGGTTTATCTGTCCGCTCGGTGCGTTTTACTCGCTGTTTCACCGACTGGCGGTTGTTGGGATGAAAGTAGATATAGAAAAATGCAACGGATGTCAGGCATGTGTGCGTAGTTGTAAAATGGATGTCAAACATGTTGGCGACCGGGAGTGTATTCATTGTGGGAAATGTATACATTCCTGTGCTCAAGGAGCGCTTCGGTTTAAAATATAATGTGTAGCTTTGGCATAACGTTTGCGCGGAGAAAACTGGTGCAGCGTCCTATCAAGGCCTGGTAATGACAGCCTTTAAAATGTCTTCCGGTTTCTTGGATTCTGCAAAGATCTGGTACTCCGGCTCATGGATATCCTGCAGGTAATGCGCGTCAGAGCAGCAGATAATATGGCATGTCTCCAAATAGGGATGTGCCTTTTTTAATCGATGAAAATGATCGATTTTGTGAAATTCTGCACAGGAAAAAGTGCTGTCCGGCGGGATAAAACCGAGATTTGACAGCAAACTCGTTGAAGATTTGTCAATATGCGCCGGATATGCGATCCCGCCAAAGGATGATACAAGCGCAAAAGATTCATCAAAAGAGATATCCGTACTTCCGATAAGAAGATTTTCCACTGTGCCGCAAACTTCGTCCTTCTCGTTCATGATCTGCTGTTTCCCAAAGATATCCTCGCGGTTTCTGATGGGAAGCAGATGTTCGTAAACATATGCGTCAAAATCCATGGCAGCTTCTAATGCAGGAAAGAGGCATACCACGTGAACTTCCTCCTGAGTTGTCAGCTCCATGCCGGGAATTACCGTGACACCGAAATCCTCCCCGTGCTTCATGGCAGCGGCGCAGTTTTTACAGGAATTGTGATCTGTGAGAGCAATACAGTCCAGTCCTTTCAGCGCACTCATCCCGACCAGATTGCCGGGAGTCATGTCGTCATCGCCGCATGGGGAGAGACAGGAGTGCATATGAAAGTCATAATATAATGGGATCATCCGTTTAACCACCGGGCGATCCTCTGGGACGCCTCAAAGATCGGTTCGTCCGTGCGCAGTACGGTGATGTCGGATTCCAGCGCCTTTTCTATCGCGCTGTCATCCATCTTAACGCCCTCGGCGAGTACGATGACAGAGATGTCCGTAAGCGCTGCGACAGCGATCGTGTTGATATTTCCCATGATCGTCACCCAGGCAGCTCCTTCCTTAGCCTTACTCATGGATATACTGAGCAGATCACAGTTAAAGATTCCGGAAATCTCCTTTTCGGATTCTCCGACATTGATCGACTGGAATATGCCGGAATTAACAAGGTCAAGATTCGTCATTTTGTTGTACCTCCTGGTAAATGGTGTAACAGGTTATGGTTTATCAGTTCCTGTCCGTATCATGCAGCGGATTGTGCTCCGATGATATCAGATCGTCCAGCTTCTCTATATAATCCTTCAATACGTGGACGGGAGTTCCGTACTGGTCGCAGGAAAGATTCAAAAGCTTAGCGACGTAGCTCATCTCCTCGGAAAGACGTGCGATACGTCTGTGTATTACATAAATACAGTCTGCTGTCGTCGCCTTATCTCTGACGATATCTTCCGCCAGCGCCCGGCATGTCGGCGCGCCGCAGTAGCCGCAGTCGAGTCCGGGCAGATTCCGGGTGAGGTTATCCGCTGTATCCATCATAATAAGTCCCTCGCGGAAGTTCTTACCGAGCTGGAAGACCGGCTGGTATTCTACCTCCTCCGTCCACATCATATTTACATCCTGCCACATTTCAGGGTCAATATCGGCGGACTCCGGAAGATAGGTGCCGAGCTTTTTTAATTTTGCCTGCGCCACGTATGGGTTCTCGATGTTCATAACGCCTCCTACGCAGCCGCCGTGGCAGGCGTGAAGCTCGAGAAACGGCACGTCATGGATCTTCTCATCCTCCAGATCCTCGAGAATCTGCATGACATTTTTGATGCCGTCCGTAGACAGATAGTGTTCCAGATCAAGACCCGCCACCGCGCCGCCGTTTTCCCCCCATGCGATACCGATCCTGCTGCATCGGGAGAGCTTTTTGAGCTGGCTCTCATCATGCTTCATATGCGGAAGCAAAAGAGGATAAAGCTCCTTAATGCTGATCACTCCCGTGATCGCGCTTGCGCTGTTGCCGGGGGGAGCCTTTGCAGCGGTTACCTTTGCCGGGCAGGACGTGATAAATATAATGCCGATATCTTCGGCCGGAAGTCCGGTTTTCTTCATTGCCTCTGAAAGCGCCAGCCTGGCGGCCGCTTCGGAAGGAGCCATGACCGGCAGCAAATGCGGGATCAACTCCGGGAAACGGATCTGGATCAGGCGGACTACGGAAGGGCAGTGCGTGCTGATAAAAGGCTGCTCGCTTGCATGCTCCTCCATATATTTTTTGGAGATCCGGGAGATTAATTCCGACGCAACGCTTACTTCAAATACATCGTCAAACCCTATCTCCAAAAGCGCATTTAATACAATGTCGGGATTGGTCATATTGTTAAACTGTCCGAACAAAACAGAAGTCGGAAGGACGACGTTATACTTGTGCTCCTTCAGGATGTCAAGCTTATCCGCGCTGGAATATTTGGCATGGTGCGGGCAGATGCGGATGCATTTACCGCAGTCGATACAAAACTCATGTGTGATCTGAGCCTTGCCCCCATGTACGCGGATGGCCTGGGTCGGACACTGCTTGAGGCAGTTGATGCAGCCCTTGCAGACCTTTGTATTCAGTTTTACGGAATTGATAAATTGATTCATAAGAATCTCACCCTCTTATCTCGTACCATATCATATTGTCTGCGGATCGCACCGGCCTTCGGGCTTCCTGCATTACATAAAAATATCCATAGTCACAGTTGTACCTGCGCCGACCGTTGTGTCGATATGCATCCGGTCAGAATATTTCTTCATGTTCGGCAGTCCCATGCCGGCGCCGAATCCAAGGGAGCGCACCTCCTCGGAGGCGGTGGAATATCCGGCCTGCATGGCCTTCTGGATATCCGGGATGCCCGGGCCTACGTCCGCGAGAACCAGATGGATACCTTCGTCGCTGATCTCTGCGTCGATCGTACCGCCGTGGGCGTGGATAACCATGTTGATCTCGCCCTCATAGAGCGCGATCGATACCTTGCGGATGATACCGCTTGGAATACCCATGCGCTTCAGCTTATTCTTCAGGTCGCTGCTGGCTTCCCCGGCTCTGGAGAAATCATCCGGGGAAACCTGATATGTATATTTGATTGAATCGCTCATATTTTCAAATCCTCCTGATTGCCGCGAAGTCCCGACTGATACAGCAGTCCGCAGGTTGTAAACATCGTGTGCTTCGTGCACAGAACCACGATCTCTCTTTCCTTGGACAGATCGTAAATGCTCTGGTTCGGCAGTTTGCCGTTCACCTGAATAATGCAGCAGATATCCATCATCTCAGCAGTCCGCACTACCTGCGGGTTGCACAGACCCGTGATCAGGATCGTGTGTTCATCGCCGAACGCGAGCACATCGCTCATCATATCGGAGGCAAACACAGTAAATGCCTCCTGATTCAGATATTCATCCTTGCCATAGAATAAAGTGGCATCCAGAAGACGTTGTATTTCTTTGATCGTCATAGTTCACCCTCATTTTTGTGATTCGTTTGTATACAATAACGTAGCTTATAGGGAAAGTATATCATTATGCCATTCGGAAATCAATACATAAAAACAGTTTGTTTTGTGTAACTTAGACAAAAAAGTATCAAAAAAAGATGAAAGTTTAACAAAACGTTAGTTATTTGACAAACAAGTTTGTGTGAAAAGTTAACAAAGAAAAATTAAAATTATTGTACAAAATTGTAGATTTTTTAAAAATGGTATGGTAGTATTGAATAAAGCACTGCGCAGTGGTGATATGCGCTAATAAATGAAGGAGGTTTACAGAATGAGTTCTAAAAACCAGGGTGTTCCATTTTTCGGAACAAAAGAACAGGAGGAACAGCTCTTACAGGTAATTGAAGAATTTAAGGATGACAGAGGTAAGCTGATGCCGATCCTGCAGCATGCGCAGGATATTTATGGATATCTTCCGAAAGAAGTACTCGCGAAAATTTCTGACGTTACAGGCATTCCGATGGAGAAGATTTACGGAGTGGCTACTTTCTATTCGCAGTTCACACTTTTCCCGAAAGGGAAATATCAGATTTCCGTCTGTCTGGGCACTGCCTGCTATGTAAAAGGGTCGGGCAATATTTACAACAGGTTGATGGAGAAGCTTGGAATCGCCGGAGGCGAGTGTACACCTGACGGTAAGTTTTCGCTGGATGCCTGCCGCTGTATCGGAGCATGCGGCCTTGCTCCTGTTATGATGATTAACGGCGAGGTATATGGAAGACTGACTGTGGATGATGTAGACGATATTCTGGCGAAATACGAATAAACCATGATGCCGGAAATTGCGCTGAATATTCTGGATATTGCCGAGAATTCCGTCCGCGCCGGCGCTTCCCTTATTACAATTACAGTGGAAGCGGATACAGAGAAGGATCTGCTGGAAATACATATCAAAGACGACGGATGCGGAATGACTTCTGAGCAGCTCGCGAATGTAGAGGATCCTTTTTTTACTTCACGGACGACACGGAAGGTAGGACTGGGAGTTCCGTTTTTTAAGCTTGCTGCGGAGAGCACGGGGGGATCGTTTCAGATAAGTTCCAAACCCGGAGAGGGGACGGACGTTATGGCGGTCTTTCGGCTTGGACACATCGACCGGATGCCGCTGGGAGACATGACAGAGACGATGTATTCGCTCGTGGCGTTTCATGAAGAAATCGATTTTTACTATTTCTTTCAGGTGGACGGCAGATCGTTTGAAATGGATACAAGAGAATTCAGGGCAATACTTGGAGAGGTTTCTTTCCGTGAAAAGGAGGTCGCAGATTTTATACGCAGCTATCTGGATGAGAACACGGAGGAGACGGCGCAGGGAGTAAGACTGTGAACAGTTCAGGATTTAATATTTTAAGAAGATAGGAGGAATTTCATATGAAATCTCTGGCAGAATTAAAAGCAATTCGCGAGAAAATGGAAGGAAAAGTTGGATTTCGCAATGGAGACGTCAATCAGACAAGAGTTGTTGTCGGAATGGCAACATGCGGAATTGCAAGCGGAGCCAGACCGGTACTTAACGCACTTGCGGACGCGGTTCAGGAGCAGGGGCTCAGTGAGATCAATGTAACACAGACCGGCTGCATCGGACTTTGTCAGTATGAGCCGATCGTTGAGGTCACCATTCCGGGACAGCAGAAAGTTACATATGTAAAGATGACGCCGGAAAAAGCTCTCGATGTACTGGAAAAGCATGTCAAAGGCGGAGAGCCGGTGATTGAATACACATTGGGTGAGGCACAGAAATAAAAGGAGGGAGAGACACTATGTATCGTTCACATGTATTGGTTTGCGGCGGAACAGGATGTACATCATCCGGAAGCCAGAAGATCATTGATGCTTTAAATAAAGAGATTAAGAAAAACGGTCTGGAAAAGGAAGTAGCTGTTGTCAAGACAGGATGTCACGGACTTTGTGCACTTGGCCCGATCATGATTATTTATCCGGAAGCCTCCCTCTATACAATGGTTAAGGAAGAGGATATACCGGAGATCGTTTCCGAGCATCTCGGAAAAGGACGTGTGGTTACCAGACTGCTGTACAAAGAGACTGTTACGGAGGATAATGAGGTTACGCCTCTTACGGAGACTCCATTTTACAGAAAGCAGCACAGGATCGCCCTCAGAAACTGCGGCGTTATCGATCCTGGCAATATTGAGGAATATATCGGACGCGGCGGCTATGAGGCTCTCGGCAAGGTGCTGACAGAGATGACTCCGGACGATGTGATCCAGATCCTTCTGGACGCCGGCCTTCGCGGACGCGGCGGCGCAGGCTTCCCGACAGGATTAAAATGGAAATTTGCAAAGGCAAATGATGCAGATCAGAAATATGTCTGTTGTAATGCTGACGAGGGCGACCCGGGAGCGTTCATGGACCGTTCCGTTCTGGAAGGCGATCCGCATGTTGTTCTTGAGGCTATGGCTATCGCCGGATATACGATCGGCTCCTCCCAGGGTTACATTTACGTTCGTGCCGAGTACCCGATCGCGATTGAGAGACTTCGTGTTGCGATCGGTCAGGCAAGAGAGTACGGACTTCTTGGCAAGGATATCTTCGGAACAGGATTTGACTTCGATATCGACCTGAGACTTGGCGCCGGCGCTTTCGTATGCGGCGAGGAGACGGCTCTTATGACATCCATCGAAGGAAACCGCGGCGAGCCAAGACCAAGACCGCCGTTCCCGGCTTTGAAGGGACTTTGGGAGAGACCTACTATTTTGAATAATGTTGAGACATGGGCAAATATTCCGCAGATCATCCTGAACGGACCTGAGTGGTTCGCTTCCATGGGAACCGAAAAGTCCAAAGGAACAAAGGTATTCGCACTTGGCGGAAAGATCAATAATACCGGACTTGTTGAGATTCCAATGGGAACTACGCTCCGTGAGGTTGTAGAGGAGATCGGAGGCGGCATCCCGAACGGCAAGAAGTTTAAAGCGGCTCAGACCGGCGGACCATCCGGCGGATGTATTCCGGCAGAGCATTTTGACATCCCGATCGACTACGACAATCTGATCGCTATCGGTTCTATGATGGGATCCGGCGGACTGATCGTTATGGATGAAGATACCTGTATGGTAGATATTGCAAAGTTCTTCCTTCAGTTCACGGTAGACGAGTCCTGCGGAAAATGTACGGCATGCCGTATCGGAACAAGACGTATGCTTGAGATTCTCGATAAGATTACGGCAGGCAAAGCGGAATTATCCGATCTTGACAAGCTGGAAGAACTTGCAGATTACATGAAGAGCAACTGCCTGTGCGCGCTTGGTCAGACAGCTCCGAACCCGGTTCTTTCTACCATGCGTTACTTCAGGGATGAATATGTTGCTCATATCGTGGATAAGAAGTGTCCTGCAGGCGTATGTAAAGAACTGCTTCAGTACAAGATCAATCCGGATAAGTGTAAGGGATGTACACTTTGCGCCCGCAACTGTCCGGCAAATGCGATCATCGGCAAGGTAAAGGAGCCTCATATGATCGATTCTACGAAGTGTCTGAAGTGCGGTACTTGTCTTGAGAAGTGTCGTTTCGGTGCAATTTACAAAGAGTAATGGAGGATGTCTGATATGGAAAATATGGTTAATCTTAAAATTAATGGCATGGATGTATCTGCTCCAGCAGGTTCAACGATCCTGGAAGCAGCAAAACTGGCAAATATTGATATCCCTACACTCTGCTATCTGAAGGATATCAATGCAATCGGCGCCTGTCGTATGTGTGTTGTTGAAGTAAAGGGCGCCAGAAACCTTGCGGCAGCATGTGTATTTCCTGTAAATGAGGGAATGGAAGTGCTGACAAACACACCAAGGCTTCTGAAATACAGAAGAAGAACGCTTCAGCTTCTGCTCTCCAACCACAACATGGACTGCCTTGGCTGCGTAAGAAGCGGAAATTGCGAGCTTCAGCAGCTTTGTAAGGAGCTTGGAGTTACAGATACCAATTATTATGAGGGAGCAAAGACTCCGTCTGAGATCGATGATTCGGCGGCTCATATGATCCGTGACAACAGTAAATGTATCCTTTGCCGCCGGTGTACAGCAGTCTGCGAGAAGGTTCAGGCAGTCGGCGTAATCGGGCCGAACAAACGTGGATTCGCATCCCACATTGGCTCTGCTTTTGGCATGGGACTTGGCGAGACGAGCTGCGTATCCTGCGGACAGTGTATTGCGGTATGTCCGACAGGCGCTCTGCATGAGAAGGAGTATATCGATGATATCCTCAATGCGATCGCAGATCCGTCAAAGCATGTGGTTGTCCAGACAGCTCCGTCCGTACGTGCCGGACTCGGAGAGGAATTTGGCTATCCGATCGGAACTGACGTGGAAGGAAAGATGGCGGCAGCTCTTCGGAGAATCGGATTTGACAAGGTATTTGATACCGATTTCAGCGCCGATCTTACAATTATGGAGGAAGCTCATGAGTTCCTTGACCGTGTACAGAACGGCGGAAAACTTCCGCTGATCACCTCCTGTTCACCAGGATGGATCAAATACTGCGAGCATTATTTCCCGGAAATGATCGAGAATCTTTCCAGCTGTAAATCTCCGCAGCAGATGTTCGGCGCGGTTACAAAGACATACTATGCAGAGAAGATGGGTATCGATCCGAAAGATATCGTATGCGTCAGCGTAATGCCTTGTACGGCTAAGAAATTCGAGATCGGACGTGACGATCAGGATGCGGCCGGCGTTCCGGACGTTGATATTGCGATCACAACAAGAGAGCTTGCAAGAATGATCAAGCGCGTCGGCATTGATTTCCGTTCACTTCCGGATGAAGGCTTCGACGATCCTCTCGGAGAGTCCACAGGTGCAGGCGTTATCTTCGGAGCAACGGGCGGTGTTATGGAGGCTGCTCTGCGTACGGCAGTAGAGACTCTGACAGGTGAAGAGCTTGCAAATCCGGAATTCCTGGATGTCCGTGGAACGAAAGGAATCAAGGAGGCTACATATAATGTGGCAGGTCTGGATGTGAAGGTTGCGGTAGCATCCGGTCTTGGAAATGCAAAAGAGCTTCTTACAAGAGTGAAAAATGGCGAGGCTGATTATCATTTCATCGAGATCATGGCATGTCCTGGCGGATGTGTAAACGGTGGCGGACAGCCGCAGGTACGAGGAAGCGTTCGGAATAATGTAGATATCCGCGCACTTCGTGCAAAGGCTTTGTATGACAACGATTCCAATAAAGAGATTCGTAAGTCGCACGAGAATCCATCCATCAAGAAGATCTATAATGAGTATCTTGGCGAGCCTGGAAGCGAGAGAGCACATCATATTCTGCATACATCATATGTAAAGAGAACAATTAACTAAGAACGATTGACAATCAAAATCTGATTTAGTAAGTTAATAGTGAGGAGGATGTCTCAATCCGAATTGAGACATCCTTTTTTCGGATTTATGAGGGGATCAGGAATTGTGAGGTGAAGAAGGATGAGTGTTATTGATTTCAAGGACGCCAATTGCAGACATTGCTATAAATGTGTCCGTAACTGTAGTGTGAAAGCTATCCAGATTAAAAATGAACAGGCATATATCATTGAGGATCAGTGCATTTTGTGCGGGCATTGTCTGGAAGTCTGTCCGCAGAATGCGAAACGGTTCTCCAGCGACCTGGCGAAAATTCACGGATTTTTGGGACGGGGCGAGAAGGTGGTCGTATCGATCGCGCCGGCTTATATGGGGATCCTGCCGTTTGAGAAGCCGGGACAGGTCGTGGACGCGCTGCTTCGGCTTGGATTTGCAGAGGTGCGCGAGACCGCAGAAGGCGCCAGATATGTAACGGAGGAGTACCGCCGTTATTTGAAAGAAGGAAGGATGAAGAATATCATCACGACATGCTGCCCGGCGGTCAATGATCTGGTGGAGAAATATTTCCCATCTGTTACTGAGCAGCTGGCGCCGGTCGTATCTCCGATGATCGCGCATGGACGTCTCATCAAAAAGATGTACGGGGAAGATGTAAAGGTCGTATTTCTGGGGCCGTGCATTGCGAAGAAGAAAGAGGCGGAGGATGACAAGAGGGTTGCGGATGCCATAGATGCGGTATTTACCTTCGAGGAATTTATGGACTGGATCAATATGAAAAATATCCGCCTTTCTGACTGTGAGGATTATCCAATGGCGAATCCGGATATGAGCGTAAATCAGATGTATCCGCTAAGCGGAGGCGTGATCGAGTCTGTAAATGCGGCTGCACCGGGCGATTCTTACCAGAGGGTACATATCGACGGCGTGGAATCCTGCATGGAGCTGTTCCGATCGATCGAACGGGGAGAGATCTCCGGCGGTTTCTTTGAAGTGAATGTCTGTGAAGGAGGGTGCGTCAAAGGACCGGGAGCATATAATCTGAAGCGGTCGCTCGGAAAGAGCAAGCTGGAGCTGCAAAAGCGGGCCGGACATAAAGAGCCGGAATGTGCAGATATTCGGAATGTGCAGATGGAGAAGCTTTTTGAGCCGCATCCTCCGAAGATGAAAAAGCCAACCAGCGACCAGATACGAAAGATATTGAACCAGATGAATAAATTTTCAACGAAGGATGAATTGAACTGCGGCGCCTGCGGATACCATACCTGCCGTGAAAAGGCAGAGGCCATCTTTCAGGGAAAAGCAGAGATCAGTATGTGTCTGCCATATGCTCTGGCAAATGCGGAGTCCATGTCCAACATCGTTATGGATACGACGCCGAATCTGATCTTTATTGTCGACAACGAGCTGCGTATCCGTGAGTGCAATAAAAGGGTGCAGAAGCTGTTCGGGATTTCCCATGAGGAAGCGCTGGAGGCATATATATTTGAAATGGTGGATGAGACAGATATCGTGGCTGTGTTGGATACGAAGCAGCCCATCGCGCATAAAAGGCTTGAGCTGGAGCAGATCGGACTGAGGGTAGAGGAGCAGATCGCCTATATCGACAATATGGACAGCGTTCTTGTTATCTACAGGGATGTCACCAGTGAGGAAGAAGCGAAGGAAAAGAATTATAATATGAGGATGGAAACGGTGCAGATTGCCCAGAAGGTCATCGACAAGCAGATGATGGTCGCACAGGAGATTGCGGGACTTTTGGGTGAAACAACTGCGGAGACTAAGGTGACGCTGACAAGGCTCAGGGATTCCCTGCTGGATGATGGCGAGGAGGGATAGCATGAGTTTCAGTATTGATGTTGCATGGAAGAGTCTCAATCATTTTGGAGAGGAGCTGTGCGGGGATAAGGTGGAAATCGTTAAGCGGGAGGATTCGGACATCGTAATCCTCTCCGATGGTATGGGGAGCGGCGTAAAGGCGAATATTCTGGCGACGCTGACATCCAAGATCCTCGGCACGATGTTCCTGAACGGAGCCAATATCGAAGAATGTGTTGAGACGATCGCCAGCACCCTTCCGATCTGTAAGGTGCGCGAGGTCGCGTATTCCACGTTCAGTATTTTGCAGATCTTTCATGATGGAAATGCATATCTGGTGGAATTTGATAATCCGGCCTGTGTATTTATACGGGATAAGAAGATTGTGGATTACCCTTATGTGGAACGTGAGGTTGCCGGGAAAAACATTCATGAATATCGGTTTCAGGTTCAGACGAACGACTGCTTTGTGCTGATGTGCGACGGTGTAATTTATGCAGGAGCCGGAGAGCTTTTGAATTATGGCTGGCAGTGGCCGGATATGGCGGAGTATACGCTGAAGTGCACGAAAGAGACGCTGTCATCCGCGCGTCTGGCGGCGATGCTGATCCAGGCATGCGACGATCTGTATCAGGGCAAGCCGAGCGATGACACGACGATCGCAGTTACCCGTGTTATTGACAGAAAGGTACTGAATATTTTTACAGGGCCGCCGCAGAGCAAGGAGGACGACGAGAAGCTGATGCATGATTTCATGAGTCAGGAAGGAAAGAAAGTCGTATCCGGCGGAACGAGCGCCAATATCGTTGCCCGCACCCTGAAAAAAGAGATACGGACGATCCTGGAAAGCGATGATGCGAGCGTGCCGCCGATGGCAAAGATCGAGGGCATGGATCTTGTTATAGAGGGCGTACTGACGCTGGATAAGACATTGCGTCTTCTGAAGCGCTATAACTCAGAGGAATTTGACATGGAATTTTTCGATAAGCTGGATGGCAATAACGGAGCCTCCAGGCTTGCGAAGATGATCATTGAGGATTGTACGGAGGTGCATTTCTTTGTCGGGACGGCGATGAATGTCGCGCACAAAAATCAGAACCTGTCGCTGGATCTGAGCGTCAGGATCAATCTCGTCAAGAATCTCATCGAAGCAATCGAAAAGATGGGGAAGATGGTGACGGTGAAGTATTATTAGCGACCTGTAACCGGAAACGCGAGGGGCTGTTCCGACAGCCCCTTGTTTCCTTGTATACAAAAGAAATCCTGGTGCAGGTTTCTTTTCCTGTTTACTGTCTCTGCAATTGCTCCAGGGTCTCAAAGAAATCCGGATAGCTTACGTCCACACATTCGCTTCTGTGCATCGTGCTCTCGCCTTCGGCCGCAAGGGCGCCGATGGCGAACGCCATGGCGATGCGGTGGTCGAGGAAGCTCTCAAGCGCAGCGCCGTGAATGGCCGAACCGCCGTTTATGATCATTCCGTCATCGGTCGGAGTGACAGCGCCGCCCATGGCCTTGAGGTTGTGGGTGACTGTGTCGATCCGGTTGGTCTCCTTGACCTTCAGCTCTGCGGCGTCTCTAATGACGGTTGTTCCCTCGGCAAATGCTGCGAGTACGGCGATCATTGGAAGCTCGTCGATCAGTGTCGGGATGATCGGACCGCTGACCGTGGTTCCGTGGAGCGCGCTTGTCCTCACAAGGATATCTGCAACAGGTTCGCCGCTGACTGTCCTTTCATTTACATATGTAATATCGCCTCCCATGTCTTTGACAACATCCAGAATTCCGGCGCGCGTCGGGTTGATTCCAACATTTTTAACCAGTATCTCGGAGTCCGGGACGATGAGTCCGGCAGCAATAAAATATGCAGCGGAGGAGATGTCCCCCGGAACGGTGATCTTCTGGCCGAAAAGCTCTTTGCATGGCTGGATGATGGCGGTGGAAGCGGTGGAATCCGGGTCGTTTTCTGCGCGGATATCCGCTCCGAAGCCTGACAGCATAAGCTCTGTGTGGTTGCGGGAAAGAACCGGTTCGGTAACCCTTGTCTCGCCCTCTGCATAAAGTCCGGCAAGCAGGGCGCAGGACTTCACCTGGGCGGACGCTACTTTGGAATGGTAATGGATCCCATGGAGGCTTCCAGGTGATATATGAAGAGGCGCACAGTCGTTGCCGTTCACACTTTCGATGTTACCGCCCATCTGGCGGAGCGGATCCATGATACGCTTCATCGGGCGGGAATTGAGTGAGTCATCGCCGGAAAGCCATGTATCAAAATTCTGTCCGCAGAGAATTCCGGAGATGAGCCGCGTCGTTGTACCGCTGTTTCCGACGTCCAGCCAGCGCGGGGATGCAGAAAGTCCGCGCAGTCCCTTGCCGTGGATGACGATTTTTTCCGGCGTATTTTCAATATGGATTCCCATATTGCGGAAGCAATCGATCGTGGACAGGCAGTCCGCGCCTTGCAGGAATCCCTCGATCTCAGTGATCCCTTTTGAGATGGAGCCGAACATAACGGAGCGGTGGGAGATGGATTTGTCCCCCGGAACAGTAACTTCTCCTTTTAATTGAGTGACGGGTCTGATTAACATGTGATTACCTCATTTCTTTTTATTTGATATATACAGTATAATGAAATCTTTTTAATAATTCTGCGGCGATGTCTGTGGACGGCTCGTCGTAGAATTCTACCTTCAGGACGCCTTCTTCAAATTCCCGGTTATGGATGATACCGATATTTTTCAGGTTGATCTGGTTTGTCGCAAGGATTGTCGCGATCGTTGCAATCCCTCCGGCTTCATCGATGATATCACAGTACAGGGAATGATCCTTCTTGATCGGCCCTGCGGAAAGATCTGTGATGGAGTCGCGGTAATTCCGGGAACTGGAGAAAAACCGGTACAACTCCTCGCCGTCAGAGTTCGCGATCTCATCCCGCGCTCTTTCAAGGATCGTAATAAAATGATCCAGAAGGTATGTAATGGAGGAGCCGTTTTGCAGACAGATGTTCTCCCACATCGTCGGGTCAGAGGACGCAATGCGCGTCATGTCCTTGAATCCTCCGGCAGCCAGCCTTTTCATCAGCTCATCCTCGGAATCATTTTCCCGGACAAATTCCACAAGACTGCTTGCAAGGATCTGCGGGAGATGGCTGATGGCTCCGGTTGCATAATCGTGACGGCGATAGTCAAGAACAAGCGGAAGCCCCTTCAGGGTGGAAATAAATTCGGTGAAGTGCGTAAGCTTATCAGGAGGAGTCTCCTCTGTCGGCGTCAGGATATAATAAGCATTTTCCAGAAGGCTTTCCTTGGAATAAGCATAGCCGGAACGCTCGGAACCGGTCATCGGATGTCCTCCGATAAAACAACGGTTCAGGCCAAGCGCCGCAGCTTTCTCATGGATGGAAGTCTTGACACTTCCTACGTCCGTGAGGATGCAATCCTCGTTCAGATATGGGCGGATCTCCTCCAGCAGCCCATCATTTTGAATGACCGGAGCGCAGAGGAAAATACAGGCGCATTCGGAAAATGCCGCTCCGATAGATTTGCACCCGATATCTATAATATTTTCCTGCGAAGCCTGCAAAAGAACGCTGTTATTCGGATCAAACGCAACGATCTCGTATTCCGGAAAATATTTTTTAATGGCTTTTGCGATTGACCCGCCGATCAGTCCCAGGCCAACGAAACCGATTTTTGTTGTTGAGTTCAATTTCTAAACCTCCGAAAGATTTGATATAGTCTTATGATAGTTTAACACTTTAAAGTGAGAGCGTCAAGGGAGAAGTTCCGATTTCATTCCGCAAAATGCTCCCAGTGGATTACGAACCATCGCGAATTAAATACTGTATAATTCATGATTCTGTGCTATAATTAGATAGTATCAGCGATTGCAGGTCACTATAGAAAATAAAGGTGGAGGCAATAATCTATGGATTATAAAACAAAACAGGACAGGATCATGAAGCGCCTTTTGGAATACCGCAGGAGAGGATGCCGGATTCCGGGGAGAAGGCTTCTGAAAAGTCCGGAGCAGATCGATGGGATCAGAGAGAGCGGCAAGGTGAATGTTGCGGTTCTCGATTATGTCTCGGAAAATATAAAGGCAGGCATTTCAACAGAAGAGATCGACCGTATGGTGTCTGAGAAGACCAGGGAGCTGGGAGGGATCCCGGCGCCGCTGCATTATCAGGGCTTCCCGAAGAGTGTCTGCACATCCCTCAACAATGAGATCTGCCATGGTATTCCGTCGAAGGATATTATTCTGACGGAGGGGGATATCATCAATGTAGATGTCTCCACTATATATAAAGGGTATTTTTCCGATTCCTCCCGCATGTATTGTATCGGCAGGACACATCCGGAGGCGGAGAAGCTGGTTCGTGTGACGAAGGAATGTGTGGAGCTTGGGATCAATGAGGTTCAGCCGTGGGGATTTCTTGGGGATGTCGGACAGGCGGTCAACGATCATGCCAGAGCGAACGGGTATTCTGTAGTTGAGGATATCGGAGGACACGGAGTCGGACTTGCTTTCCATGAAGATCCATTTGTGAGTTTTGTGACAAAGCGCGGGACAGAGATGGTGCTTGCGCCGGGGATGGTATTTACGATCGAACCGATGGTCAATATGGGCGGCCCGGATTTCTTCATCGATGATGAGAACGGCTGGACGATCTATACGGACGACGACAGCTTGTCAGCCCAGTGGGAGGTCACGGTTGCGGTTACAGATACGGGGCATGAGATCCTTGCATGGTAGCAGGGCCGGGCACGAGATTCTTGTATGGCAGCAGAGTCCGGCGGGGCACATGCGGAGGAGAGACAGAGAAAGAAGGATTACAGATGGAAAAGGTGCAATGTAAGATTGAACATCAGGCGATGATATTTGCCCTGATCGCCAGACATGCGATTGAGGAATGCGGCGGGGAAGCAGAGGCCGTGATCCAGGAGGGCATGATCCGGTACGGTGAGGAGCGGGGCGCCCGCATGGCTGCGAATGCGGCAGCCCATGGAGACGAACCCAATGTCATGACAAATCAGGCTTACGGAGAGTGGATCCCGGATTATCCGGGGCAGATGGAATCCGGATGGCTTCGGACGGAGCCGACGCTGCGCACATATATCAGCAAGTGCGCATGGTGCGAGGCGTGGAAGAAATATGACATCCTCGAATACGGCAGGCTGTATTGTGTCAATGTGGATGCGGCTGTCTACCGGGGATTCCGAAGCGATCTTGTGTGTACGCCGGTTACAACGAGTATGAGCTTTGGCGGCGGACAGTGCGAGTTTGACTGGCAGTATCCGATCAGCGAAGAGGATGAGAAGCTTTTGAAGGAGAAGAAAGCGGCGCTCGGCACAAGCTGTGTGAAGGATTTCAATTTCCATACGGCACATATGCTGCATACAGTTGGAAATACCGTGAAAGAGAAGCTGGGGGAAGCCGGTGAGCAGGCTGTCGCACATGCGATCCGGGATTATATAGAACTGTTTGGACAGGAATACTACGACGTGCTGGATGTTGACCAGAAATTTTAAGGAGGGAGCGAGATGATCGAGAAGAAATTTGGATTTATCGGCTGCGGAAATATGGGCGGCGCGATCCTTTACGGAGCGCTGGAGAGCGGCGTACTGAAAAAGGAGAATGTGTATGTACACGATATTGCGGAAGGTGCGATGAAAAAGGCAGAAGGCTGGGGAGTCAACCTTGCATCCGGCAACGAAGAGGTTTTTGAAAAGAGCGACATCGTGCTCCTTGCAGTTAAGCCGCAGCAGGCGGAGGAGGCGACCGCGCAGATCGGGAAGGCAGCGGACGGAAAGGCGATGTTCTCGATCCTTGCAGGCGTCACGGTGGAGCGCCTGAAAAATATGATAGACGGCGATGTGCGTATCCTGCGTATCAATCCGAATACGCCCGCTATGGTATTTGAGAGTGCGAGCGGACTTGTCTCCGACAATGACCTCACCGGGGAGGAGAGGCAGATCGCAGAGGAGCTTTTCCAGGCGATCGGCGTTGTCGAGTGGGTTCCGGAGAAGCTCATCGACGCCGTATGCGGTCTCAGCGGAGGCGGCCCGGCCTATGTGGCTATGTTCATCGAGGCGCTTGCGGACGGCGGAGTAAAGAATGGACTTCCAAGGCAGACAGCCTGTCATCTTGCGGCGCAGACGTGCCTCGGGACGGCGAAGATGATCCTGGAAAAAGGGATTCATCCGGGAGAACTCAAGGATATGGTAACGTCGCCGGGCGGAACAACGATCGAGGGATGCGAACGCCTGGAAAAGGGCGGAATGCGTTATGCGGTGATCGATTGTATCAATGCCGCCACGGAGAAATCAAAAGTATTGTAAGTACTGCAAAGTATGACAGGCTGCAGGATCAGCTGTATTATGATTATGGGGAGCTTTGCTTATGAGAAACCATGAAATAACGGTCAGACGGCCTCTTTTAAATTCAAAGGGAAGGCTTGCGGAGCCGGGATGGTCGCGTACATTTTTACAGACATATGAGAGAAAAAGAATAGCGGCGAAAGCTGTCCGCATCAAAGAGTGGGACTATTACCTTGTGATGGGGAAGGACTTTGGAGCTGCATTTACTATATCGGATAACGGCTATGTCGGGCTGGAATCCATTTCATTTCTGGATTTTCGGAAACCTTTTGAACATACAAAGACAGTTCTGACGCCGCTGCCGATGGGGAAGCTGCATATGCCGGAGAGCCCGCTCGAAGGGAGCTGCTTTTATAATGATAAGAAATTATTTATGCAGTTTCAGAACCTTCCGGGTGAGAGAAGGATCCATTGTCATTTTCAGAAGTTTTATGAGAAAAAGCCGTTTAAGTGCGAGATCGTTCTGAGAAAGACGGATATGGACAGCATGAACATTGCGATCCCCTGGGAGAGAAATAAAAAAGCCTTTTATTATAACCACAAATGCAACTGCATGAGAGCGGAGGGTTATATGGAATTCAACGGGCGCCGGTATGAGTTCGATCCGGAGACGGATTTTGCAACACTGGACTGGGGGCGCGGAGTCTGGACCTATGACAACAGTTGGTTCTGGGGGAACGGGAATGGCGTCGTAGACGGGAAATTATTTGGATTTAATATTGGATACGGATTCGGAGATAACAGCGCCGCTACCGAAAATATTTTATATTACGACGGCGTCGGACATAAGCTGGACGATGTCTTTTTTGAGATTCCGGAGGACTCATTTACAGATCCCTGGAAATTCACATCCAGCGACGGCCGGTTTGAGATGGACTTTATGCCGGTCATGGATCGGAAAGCGAAGATTTCAGCGGGGGTGATCGCCACGGATCAGCATCAGGTTTTCGGAAGGATGAGCGGCAAGGCCGTGCTGGATGACGGGACGGTTCTGGAACTGAAAGATTTCCTGTGCTTTGCGGAGTATGTGCATAACCGATACTGATAAAGGGTATTTACAAAGGAAACAAAAGTGTTGTAAATATCTTTGATATTTAGTACAATATACACATAAGATTTTTGGCAAGGAGGCTAAAACAGGATGAAAGTTTATAGAACCGATGAAATCAGAAACGTGGTGCTCTTAGGACACGGCGGAAGTGGAAAGACAAGCCTTGTGGAGGCGATGGCGTTTGTATCCGGAGCTATCAGCAGAATGGGAAAGATTTCCGATCACAACACACTCTGTGATTTTGATAAAGAGGAGCAGAAACGTGAATTTTCAATCAGCACAGCTTTATATCCGATCGAATGGGAGAAGGCTAAGATCAATATCCTTGACACACCGGGATATTTCGATTTTGTAGGAGAGGTTGAGGAAGCGGTCGGCGCAGCAGATGCAGCAGTTATCGTTGTCTCCGGTAAGGCAGGAGTAGAGGTTGGAACGGAGAAAGCATGGGATCTGTGCGAGAAGTACAATCTTCCGAGAATGATCTTTGTAACAGATATGGATGTGGATGACGCCAGCTTCCGTGAGGTCGTTGAGACATTGACCGAGAAGTATGGGAAGAAGATCGCTCCGCTTGTAATGCCGATCCGCGAGAATGAGCAGCTTGTAGGATATGTGAACGTCGTTAAGGGACTCGGAAGAAAGTTCACGACAGTCGGAGAGAGAGAAGACTGCGAGATTCCGGGATATTGTATGGCGAACTACAATCAGTTCCATGAGACTCTGATGGAATCGGTTGCGGAGACGAGCGAGGATTTCATGGATCGCTATTTTGCCGGCGAAGAGTTCTCCACGGAGGAAGTCCGTGCAGCGCTCCGTATCAGCGTGGGCGAGGGCGATATTGTTCCGGTAGCTATGGGCTCCAACATCACGGCACACGGCGTGCGCCATCTGCTTTCCGACATCGTAAGATATTTCCCGAGTCCGGCGGACCGCCAGTGCGCAGGTATCAGCCGCAGGACGAATGAGATCTTTGAAGCGAATTATGATTTCTCCAAAGCGAAATCCGCATATGTATTTAAGACGATGGTCGATCCGTTCATTGGGAAATACTCCTATGTTAAAGTGAAATCCGGCGTTCTCAAGGGAGAGGATGTGCTTTTCAATTCCACGTCAGAGACAGAGGAGAAGCTTGGCAAGCTGTATATCATGTATGCGAATAAACCGGTAGAGGTAAGCGAGCTTCATGCAGGGGATATCGGCGCGATCGCCAAGCTTTCCAACACAAAGACAGGCGATACTCTGTCGCCGAAGTCGAATCCGATCGAATATGCGAAGACGGAGATTTCCACGCCATATACATATATGCGCTATCATGCTAAGAATAAGGGCGAGGAGGACAAGGTTTCCCAGGCGCTTGCCAGGATGTCGGCGGAAGATGTGACGATGAAGAACGTTATCGACAGCGAGAACCGTCAGAGCCTTCTGTACGGCATGGGCGACCAGCATCTGGATATTATCGTCAGCAAGCTGGCGTCGCGCTATAAGGTTGAGGTTGAGCTTGAGACGCCGAAGGTTGCATTCCGCGAGACACTCAGAAAGAACTCCGATGTAGAGTTCAAATATAAAAAGCAGTCCGGCGGACATGGTCAGTATGGCCACGTTAAGATGAGATTCTCCGCGTCCGGTGATCTTGAGACGCCTTATGTTTTTGAAGAAGAAGTTGTCGGCGGAGCAGTTCCGAAGAATTACTTCCCGGCTGTTGAAAAGGGTATTCAGGATTCTGTTGTGAAGGGGCCTTTGGCCGGATATCCTGTGGTTGGCGTGAAAGCGGTTCTCTATGACGGATCCTATCATCCGGTAGATTCCTCCGAAATGGCGTTCAAGACAGCAACAATTCAGGCGTTTAAGAAGGGCTTCATGGAGGCCTCGCCGGTTCTCCTTGAGCCGATCGCTTCCCTGAAGGTTACGATTCCGGACGATTATACAGGCGATGTTATGGGTGATCTGAACAAGCGCCGCGGCCGTGTGCTCGGTATGCACCATGCAAGGACGGGCTGGACAGTGATCGAGGCGGATATCCCGATGACCGGATTGTTCGGATATTGTACGGTTCTCCGCTCCATGACAGGCGGACGCGGCGACTATGCATATGAGTTCGCGCGTTATGAGCAGGCGCCGTCGGATGTTCAGGAGAAGGAGATCGCAGCAAGGGCAGCGAAGGAAGATTAGTAAAGGTTCGTCCCGGCTGTTCGGGAAATACTGTTATAATAGAATAAATTACAAAAGATAAAGGCCGGGCTCCGGAAGGGAGTCCGGTTTTGTGCGTTGCGGGCATATGATGCGAAGGGGTTGTCAGGAGACAGCCTCTTCTTTTTTTGACTGTTGCCGAAAAAAAGGTTGATAAACTCCCCAAAGTGCTGTATGATAAGTTCAAGTGGTAGAAAGTGGTTGATTCAACCATGAAAGTGGTGAATTGTGGCGCTATGTAGAGGCAGGTGTTCCATATGCTGATCGGTGAATACAATCATAACATTGACTCCAAAGGCAGATTGATAATTCCTTCCAAGTTCCGCGAAGAGCTGGGTGATAACTTCATCATTACGAAGGGATTTGACAACTGTCTCTTTGTATTCCCTGAAAATGAATGGAAAGAGTTTGGCGACAAGCTTGCCGCCCTGCCGATGTCACAGAAGAACGCCAGAGCCATGACACGTTTCTTCTTCGGAAGCGCCGTGGAAGGAGATCTGGATAAGCAGGGACGCGTATTACTTTCTTCCGCTTTACGTTCACATGCCGGTTTGGAGAAGGAAGTTGTGTTAGTAGGAACACGGAACAGAGTTGAAATTTGGGATAAGGCCAGATGGGATGCGGATAACGCTGAAAACTGCGGGAACATGGATGCGATTACAGAAAATCTGAATGAACTTGGATTCAATTTCTAGCAGGTATGCCAGAGCGGACGTCAGGGGAAGATGTACGACCCGGCAGCCGGACAGGAGGTTTATATGGAATTTAAGCATACATCTGTGTTGCTATGGGAGACCATCGGCGGACTGAAGATAAATCCGGACGGCATATATGTTGATGGGACACTTGGCGGTGGCGGACATGCGTATGAGGTATGTAAAAGACTAAGCGACCATGGACATTTCATTGGGATTGACCAGGATGATGCTGCGATACAGGCAGCCGGAGAACGGTTGAGCGAATTTAAGGACAGAACAACGATCATCCGCAGCAATTATTGCGAGATGAAGAAAAGACTTCTGGAACAGAACATAGAAAAGGTAGACGGGATCATGCTGGATCTTGGCGTGTCATCTTATCAGTTAGATACAGCCGGGCGTGGATTTTCCTACAGGGAGGATGCACCGCTGGATATGCGCATGGACAGGCGGCAGGATACAACGGCATATACGATCGTCAACGAGTACCCGGAAAGGGAGCTGTTCCGGATCATCCGTGATTACGGGGAAGACCGATTTGCAAAAAATATCGCGAAACACATTGCGGCGGCGAGAAAGGAACATCCGATCGAGACGACCGGAGAGCTGACAGAGATCATTCGCCATGCTATTCCGATGAAGGTGCAGAAGACGTCGGGGCATCCGGCGAAGCGCACCTTTCAGGCCATACGCATAGAACTGAATCGCGAACTGGAAGTATTGCAGGAATCGTTAGATACGATGATAGAGTTGCTGAATCCGGGCGGGAGGATTTGTATTATCACCTTTCACTCGCTGGAAGACCGGATCGTTAAGAACAGTTTTAAGAAAAATGAAAATCCGTGCACATGCCCGGGCGATTTCCCGGTATGTGTATGCGGTAAAGTTTCCAAAGGAAAGGTCATTACCAGAAAGCCAATCCTTCCAACCGAAGAAGAGATGGCGGAGAATTCAAGATCCAGAAGCGCAAAGCTGAGGATTTTTGAGAGAAGGTAAAGACTCCAATATACAAAAGAGGAAAGGAGGGAGGACGCTATGGCAGAAAACCGCAGGCGACAGAACTATATTCAGGGAAATACAGTCAGAAAATTAAAGGAAGAACCGGTCAGAAGAGAAGCAGGAAGGCCGCAGAAAAAAGTCAGCTATCAGGTGAGAAAAAACCGGGAGCGGGCAATGCAGATGAGCCGCGGATATATAGTGGCGCTCATTCTGTCCGCCGTGATCCTGGCGGCTCTAAGCGTATGGTATATTCACATGCAAGAGACCTGCAAAGATATGTCAGAAAGCGTGACTTCCCTTCAACAGAAGCTTGCGACGGAAACGGAGGCGAACGACGCATTGCATGATTCCGTTGTGGATTCGGTAAATCTGACCGATATCCGGAAAAGGGCGTTAGGTATGGGAATGCAGCCTGCCGACGAAGCTCAGAAAAGGACGTATTCCGGTTCCTCAAAGGATAATGTGAAGCAATATGAAGAGATTCCAAAGAGCGGTACGCTTGCGGAATCAGAAGATACGACGGACTAGACGGGTGATGAGATGGCAAAAAAGAGAAAAAGAAGGAATGCTTTTCAATTCCTGACCCGCAGATTTCCGAAACGGATGCAGAAAAAACTGGTACTGTTATTTTTAGTGATAGTGCTGGTTTTTCTTACTTTGTTGGCGCGGGTTTGCTATTTGAATGCGGAAAAGGGAACATTATACACAAAAAAGGTTCTGGATCAGCAGAATTATGACAGCCAGACGATTCCGTACAAGCGCGGGGATATCCTGTCCTCCGACGGGACAAAGCTTGCGACCAGCGAGAAGGTGTACAATGTAATTCTGGATGTATATGTCCTGTCCAATGAAACAGACGATGTTCAGGAAGCTACAAAGCAGGCGCTTTTTGAATGCTTCGGGATCACATCCGGAGCGGTCGATAATCTTCTTACGAATACGCCGAACAGCCGGTATTCGATATTAAAAAAGGACGTGGATTACCAGACCGGGCAGAAATTCACAGTGATGACGGAGGAGAAGGACAGCAAGATAGAAGGCGTGTGGCTGGAAAACAATTATATTCGCAAATATACCTATGATTCCATGGCGTGTGATGTGATCGGATTTACCGGAAACGACGGATCCGGAAGCTATGGACTGGAATCCTGTTACGACAGCGTTTTAAGCGGAGTGAACGGAAGAACATATGGATATATCAACGAGGAATCGGATCTGGAACGCACAACTGCAGAACCAGAGGACGGCAATTCCATTGTTACGACCATTGACCTTGGCTTGCAGGAGATCATAGAAGATCATATAAAGAGTTTCAATGAGGAACTCGTGGAGCAGGCTGAAGAAGGCGGCTGGGCAGAAGAAACGGCCTCCGGCACAGGTACGACAGGCTCAAAGCAGGGCAGCAAAAATACAGCGGTTATGGTGATGGATCCGAATACCGGTGAGATACTGGCGGAAGCAAGTTATCCGGATTTTAACCTGAATGATCCGCAGGATCTGTCCGAATATTATGATTCTGAGGAATTACAGAAAATGACCGGGACGCAGCAGTCGGAAACACTGCAGGAAATGTGGCGTAATTTCTGTGTTTCCGATACATATGAGCCGGGTTCTATCATAAAACCATTTACCATTGCAACAGGATTTGAGACGGGAACGCTGAAGGGCGATGAGACTTATGTCTGCACCGGGTCGCTGCATGTCGCGGATTATGACATTTCATGCCATGTGTCCAGCGGACACGGGCAGATCACGTTGGAGGAAGGGCTTGCCAAATCCTGCAATGTGGTGCTTATGAATGCAGCATTTTCCATAGGGAAAGAAAACTTCTGCCGCTATCAGAAGATCTTTGGATTCGGACAGAAAACGGGCGTCGATCTCCCGCAGGAAGCAGACGCGGACGGTCTGCTTTACACAGTGGATAACATGACAGATACAGACCTTGCAACCAATGCTTTTGGACAGAATTTCAATGTCACGATGACGCAGGTCATGGCAGGCTTCTGTTCCCTGATCAATGGAGGAAACTATTATAAGCCGCATCTTGTCAGGCAGATTTTAGATGCAGACGGCAATGTAGTGGAAAATATCAATTCCGAGGTTGTCCGCAAGACCGTGTCCAGGGAGACGTCGAAGATGCTTCGCAAATATATGAAAGGCACGATAGATTACGGTACCGGCGTGAATGCGGCGGTAGCCGGGTATTCTCTGGCGGGCAAGACAGGAACTGCAGAGAAGCTTCCGCGAGGCACAAATAAAAACACACTGTCCTTTATCGGATTTGCGCCGGCGGATAACCCGGAGGTCGCAATTTACGTTGTTCTGGACGAACCGAACATTGCAGACCAGTCCCAGACCTCCTATGTCATAAGGCTTGCGCAGGAGATCATGACAGACGTATTTCCGTACCTGAACATTACAAAGGACGATGCGTCGCAGGATGATACAACGGCGGAGTAGCCGGAGATCCTCCGGAAAAAGAATAACCTCACAAAAGCAGGAATAAACTAAGGTAACAGCTTTTGTGAGGTTTTTGTGTGAAAAACAGAACCTGTAACCGTCAGAAGGTTTTTGTTGTGTTTCTGCTTGCATTCGTCATTATGACGGGGCTGGCAGGACGGCTGGTATATCTGATGGTGTTTGATGCAGAGTATTATCAGAAACTGGCGGAAGACCTTCATGAGCGTGAGCGGAAAATAAAAGCGGCAAGGGGCCGCATTTTAGACCGCAACGGGGTTGTTCTTGCGGACAACAAAACAGTCTGTACCGTGTCGGTCATCCACAGCCAGATCACAGATGCGGATGAAGTGGTTCGTAAGCTCTCGGAAATACTGGAGCTGGATGAAGCGGAGGTTCGCAAAAAGGTGGAAAAAATATCTTCCATGGAACGGATCAAATCCAATGTGGAGAAAGAGACCGGGGATGCGATACGGAAACTGAAGCTTGCGGGCGTAAAGGTAGATGAAGACTATAAGCGCTATTATCCGTACAATGAGCTGGCCTCCCGGGTGCTTGGATTTACCGGGGGAGACAATCAGGGCATCATCGGTCTCGAAGTAAAATATGAAGAATATTTACAGGGGACGGAAGGAATGATCCTTACGACGACGGACGCCAGAGGCGTGGAATTAGAAGGGATAGCCGAGGATCGGATCGAGCCTGTGGACGGGAACGACCTGACGATCTCGATGGATTATAATATCCAGAAATATGCGGAACAGATGGCCGCAAAGGTCATGGAGGAAAAGGAGGCGGAGGGCGTCGGGATCATTCTTATGAATCCGCAGAACGGAGAGATACTTGCGATGGTAAACGAGCCGGAGTTCAACCTGAATGATCCGTACACCCTGACGGAAGCGTTCGAGGGAACCGGAACGGTCAGCGACGAACAGAAGCAGGAGCTTTTGAACCGGATGTGGAGAAACCGGTGCATCAACGATACCTACGAGCCGGGTTCTACCTTTAAGATCATCACATCGTCGGCGTGTCTGGAGGCCGGCGCGGTAACGCTCGCCGACAGCTTTTCCTGTCCCGGTTACCGCATCGTGGAAGACCGGAGGATCCGCTGCCACAAGGTCGGGGGACATGGGACGGAGACATTCGCAGAAGGACTGCAGAATTCGTGCAATCCGGTATTTATCGATATCGGACTCCGCCTTGGAGCGGAGAAATTCTATCAATATCTGGATCAGTTCGGGCTTTTGGATAAAACAGGAGTAGACCTGCCGGGAGAAGCGGGGACGATCATCCACAAGATTGAAAATGTCGGCCAGGTGGAGCTGGCCACGATGACATTCGGTCAGTCCTTCCAGATCACGCCGCTCCAGCTTGCGGCAACGGTCAGCTCGATCATTAACGGAGGGCAGCGGGTGACACCGCATTTCGGGGTGGAGGTTACGGATCAGGAAGGAACGGCGCTGAAGACCTTTTCGGATAAAAAAGGGAAACGGATCCTGTCCGGGGAGACGTCCGGAACGATGCGGACGCTTCTGGAAAGCGTTGTCTCCGAAGGCTCCGGAAAAAACGCCTGTTTGGAAGGGTATTCCATCGGAGGCAAGACCGCAACATCCCAGACTCTGCCACGGAGCGCCGGGAAATATATTTCTTCCTTTCTTGGATTTGCGCCGGCAGAGAATCCGCAGGTTCTTGGCCTTGTGGTGATCTATGATCCGCAGGGAGTATACTATGGAGGAACGATCGCCGCTCCTGTGATGCGGGATATTTTTGATAATATTCTTCCGTATCTCGGGATTGAAAAAGGGAAATAGTTAGAGTATACTGAATACGATTATGGAAAAACAAAAGAAAATTAAGAGGTGCATTTATGAATTTTACATTTGTTGTGCCGGTATTGATCTCGTTTGTACTGAGTGTGATCTTAGGGCCGGTTGTGATACCAATTCTCAGACGTTTGAAAATGGGGCAGACGGAGCGTGAGGAAGGTGTGAAGTCCCATCTGGAGAAGGCGGGAACGCCTACGATGGGCGGCGTTATGATCCTTGCCAGCGTGCTTGTGACATCTGTTTTTTATATTCCGGGCTATCCGAAGATCATTCCAATCCTCTTTGTAACTCTTGGCTTTGGACTGATCGGATTTCTGGATGATTACCTGAAGGTCGTTATGAAGCGTTCGGACGGACTTTTCCCGAAGCAGAAGATGGCGCTTCAGATCCTTGTGACAGCAGTTTTTGCGTTTTATGTTGTGAAGTTTACCGACGTCTCTCTGGCGCTTCTCATACCGTTCAGCGGCGGGAAATATCTGAACATCGGGTATCTTGCGGTTCCGCTTATGTTTGTTGCGGTGATCGGGACGGTAAACGGCGTGAATTTCACAGACGGTCTGGATGGCCTTGCGTCCAGCGTTACCGTGCTTGTGGCAACCTTTTTTACCGTTGTCGCCGTAGGAACGAAGAGCGGAATTGAGCCTGTGACATGCGCGGTTGTGGGAGCGCTCCTTGGTTTCCTTCTTTTTAATGTATACCCGGCAAGCGTTTTTATGGGGGATACGGGTTCCCTTGCCCTTGGCGGTTTTGTCGCATCCACTGCCTATATGCTTCAGATGCCGGTCTATATCATCATTGTCGGACTGATCTATCTCGTAGAAGTGTTATCTGTTATGATTCAGGTTACATATTTTAAAAAGACGGGCGGTAAGAGATTCTTTAAAATGGCTCCGATCCATCATCATTTTGAACTGTGCGGCTGGTCAGAGACAAGAGTTGTCGCAGTATTCTCGATCGTCACAGCTGTTCTGTGCCTGATCGCATTGCTTGGCGTATGATCTTACTGTGGAAATAGAAAACGGAGGACGACCATGAAATTAGAAGGGAAAAAAGTACTTGTATTTGGAACAGGAAAGAGCGGGATCGGAGCGGCGAAGCTCCTTGGCTATGAGAAAGCGGATATTATCTTATACGATGGAAATACGGGCCTGAATCCGCAGGATATCCAGAAGAAATGCGGAGGTCTGAAGGTGCGGATCCTCCTCGGGGATATCCCGGAGGATGTGATGGATTCTCTGGAGCTTATTGTCATGAGTCCGGGAGTTCCGACAGATCTTCCGATCGTTTTGAAATTCAAAGAGATGGGAATCCCGGTATGGGGAGAAGTAGAGCTTGCCTATCAGTGCGGAAAGGGAGAGGTTCTTGCGATCACCGGGACGAACGGTAAGACAACGACCACAGCTCTTTTGGGCGAGATCATGAGAAATGCATATGAGAGCGTATTTGTAGTTGGAAATATCGGCACCCCGTACACAAGTGTGGTTGAAGATATGAAGGAGTCCACGGTGACTGTTGCTGAGATCAGCAGCTTTCAGCTTGAGACGATTCAGGATTTCCGGCCGGCGGTCAGCGCGATTTTAAATATCACGCCGGATCATCTGAACCGCCACCATACGATGGAATGTTATATTGCGATGAAAGAGCGTATCACAGAAAATCAGACCGCTTCGGATATCTGCGTTTTGAATTACGACGATAAGATTCTCCGGGAATTTGGCGCCAAAGCGCATACAAGGGTGCTGTTTTTCAGCAGCTCCTGCAGATTAGAGGAAGGAATCTGGATGGAGGACGGAGAGATCATTTACAAGTATGACGGAAAGTATGTAAGGCTCTGTCATGTGGAGGATCTGCAGCTTCTGGGAACGCACAATTATGAGAACGTTATGGCCGCTGTGGCTATGGCTCTTACGTATGGCGTGGATTCGGATACGGTGATCAGGACCATCTGCGGATTCGCGGGGGTGGAACACCGGATCGAATATGTAACAGAGAAAAACGGCGTTGCCTATTACAACGACTCCAAGGGGACGAATCCGGATGCAGCGATCCGCGGCATCTGCGCCATGAACCGTCCGACCTATCTGATCGGAGGCGGATATGACAAAGGTTCCTCCTACGGCGAATGGATCGACGCCTTTGGCGGGAAGGTCCGCCAGCTTGTCCTTGTCGGGGAGACAAAGGATAAGATCGCAGCGGAGGCGGATGCGCACGGGTTTCATGACTATGTGAAGAAGGATACATTTGAGGAGGCTGTCGGCTATTGCGCAGCCATGGCAAAGCCGGGGGAGGCGGTGCTTCTTTCGCCGGCATGTGCAAGCTGGGATATGTTTAAGAGCTATGAACAGAGGGGAGAAATATTCAAAGAATTGGTAAATCTGTTATAGGGAGTTGAAATCCTTGAAAAAAACCGGTCGCAGAACGGGAGCGGATCCGCTGCTTCTTGCGGATATTATATTGCTTGTTATTTTGGGACTTTTGATCCTTTACAGCGCGAGCGCGTACAATGGGGAAGTCCGGTTCCATGATGCATTTTACTATCTGAAGAAACAGGCGTTTGCCATGGGTCTTGGGCTTGCCCTTATGTATGCGGCGTCCTGTATGGACTATCATGTATGGGAGAGGCTGGCTGTTCCGGCGTATCTTACGTCCGTAGGGCTGTCCGTGGCGGTTATGTTTTTTGGTAAGGAGTATAACGGATCCAAAAGATGGCTGTCTTTGGGTCCGCTTTCTTTTCAGCCGTCCGAATTTTCCAAGGCTGCGCTGATCATCTTTCTTGCATGGATCGTGAGTAAACATGCGGGAAAGATGGGAAGTCTTCGGGGGATGCTGAAGGTCCTTCTTCCGGCGCTTCCGATCGCCGGACTTGTGGGGGCGAGCAACTTAAGCACGGCGATCATCATTCTGGGCATCGCGGTCATACTGATCTTTGCAGCCAGTCCGAAATACGCGCAGTTTTTCCTGATGGGCGGGATTGGCGCTGGCTTCATGACGATATTTCTAAGCCTTGAGAGCTATCGTCTGGAACGGCTTGCGATCTGGAGGAATCCGGAGAAATATGAGAAGGGCTATCAGACGCTGCAGGGACTCTATGCGATCGGGTCCGGAGGCCTTTTCGGAAGAGGGTTTGGCTCCAGCATTCAAAAACTCGGGTTCGTCCCGGAGGCGCAGAACGATATGATCTTTTCGATCGTCTGCGAGGAATTCGGCCTGATCGGTTCCCTGTTTTTGATGTTGTTATTTTTCGCCATGATCTGGCGGTTTTATGTGATCTCCACACATGCGGAAGACCTCTTTGGGGCGCTGCTTGCGGCGGGGGCTATGGGTCATATGATGATCCAGGTGATCTTAAATATTGCGGTTGTGACAAATACGATCCCGAATACAGGGATCACGCTTCCTTTTGTCAGCTATGGGGGTACGTCGGCAATGTTCCTCCTGCTGGAAATGGGGATCGTATTGAGCGTATCAGGCGGCAACGGAATTCGTTATACTGGGAGAAATGAAGATGAGTAAAAAAGAAAAAAAGAGTACAAAGAAAAGCATAGTTTTCCTGGGCGCGGCTGCTTTTGTGATCGCGGCGGTCCTGATTCTGGTGTTTCTGTTCCGCGTGCAGCAGATAGAGGTCACCGGAAATGAATTCTGCAGCAGCGAAGCCATTGAGGACTGGGTGATGAAGGACGTATATCTGGATAATTCTATCCTTGCGGTTCTGCAAAGCAAAGACAAAGCGGACGCGCCTCCTGTGGTGGATTCTGTAAAGGTATCGCTCTCCCTTCCGTGGGCGCTTCGGGTATCTGTGAAGGAAAAGGAAATGGCGGGATATTTCCGGCAGGAAAAGAAGAATTATTATTTTGATCAGGAAGGATACGTCCTGTGCGCGACTAAGGAAACGTATGACGGGGTGATACAGGTGGAAGGATTTGTAAGCCAGAGCACAGCGCCAGGAGAACAGATCGCGACGGAGTATCCGGAGGTATTTGCATCCATTGCGGAAGTTTCCGCCGCGCTGAAGGAACAAAAGCTTTCACCGGACAAAATGAAGGTGGAGGATGATGAGATTTCGCTTGTATTCAAAATGATCCAGGTGAAGCTTGGAAAAGACGAGCTTACCGGGCGCGTGGCGCAGCTTCCGGAAATATTGCAGATGCTCAGCGGCGAGTCAGGAACTCTCCATGTGGAAAAATATACCTCCGATTCGAAAGCAATTTGGTTTGAAGATGCAAAAAATGAGAAAATTTCCGTGAAATCTATTGATTAATTAGAAGAAATCCGATAATATTGGAGTATATGAATATTCTGATATGATTAAGATTAAGAAAAACTTTAGATAGAATTTAAAAGGAGGACAAACCCTTGTTAGAAATTAAAACAAATGAATCAGAATCAGCTGCGAAAATTGTGATTGTCGGCGTTGGCGGCGGCGGAAACAACGCAGTAAACAGAATGATTGACGAACAGATCGGCGGTGTGGAATTTATCGCGATCAACACAGATAAGCAGGCGCTGCAGTTGTGTAAGGCTCCGACACTTATGCAGATCGGCGATAAGCTGACGAAAGGTCTTGGAGCAGGAGCCAAGCCTGAGGTTGGCGAGAAGGCTGCTGAGGAAAGCGCAGAAGAGATTTCATCCGCTCTCAAGGGAGCCGATATGGTATTTGTTACATGTGGTATGGGAGGCGGAACAGGAACGGGAGCCGCGCCGGTTGTCGCACGTATTGCGAAGCAGCAGGGCGCGCTCACAGTCGGCGTAGTTACCAAGCCTTTCCGTTTTGAATCCAAGACACGTATGAATAATGCCCTTGCAGGTATCGAGAAGCTGAAAGAAGGCGTGGATACGCTGATCGTCATTCCGAATGACAAGCTTCTTGAGATCGTTGACCGCAAGACTACGATGCCGGAGGCTTTGAGGAAAGCCGACGAAGTATTGAAGCAGGGCGTTCAGGGCATCACAGATCTTATTAATCTTCCGGCTCTTATCAATCTTGACTTTGCCGATGTTCAGACAGTCATGGCTGACAAGGGTATTGCACATATCGGTATCGGCGTTGGAAAGGGCGACGATAAGGCGATCGAGGCTGTTAAGCAGGCCGTAACAAGTCCGCTTCTTGAGACAACGATCGCAGGAGCGTCCCATGTTATCATCAATGTATCCGGAGATATCACGCTCATGGATGCAAGCGATGCGGCGGAGTATGTTCAGGATCTTGCGGGAGAGGAAGCGAATATCATCTTCGGCGCTATGTATGACGATTCCAAGCCGGAGGAGGCTCGCATTACCGTTATCGCGACAGGACTTCACAGCACGAATGGCACGGCGTCCAAGATCAAATCCCGTATGGAGAATACGTCCAGAGTAAGACCTGCAAGCGAGAGCAATCTGTTTGGCGGTTCTACGGGTTCAGGCTATACGGCTCCGAAGACGGAGAACTACTATGAGAAGCCGGATCCTCAGCCGCAGCCTGCACGTCCATCCTATGCAGATCCGAAGTATACGGAACCGAAGTATACAGAGCAGCCATATCAGGCTCCGAAATATACAGAGCCGGCAGCCCCGCAGAGGACGGTGAAGGAAGAGACGATCAAGATTCCGGATTTCTTCAAGAACAGAAGATAACACATTTCCATTCAGAAGATTTTTATTTTAACTACGAAAGACAGACATTGCAGATGGCAGTGCCTGTCTTTTTTTACAGTCTGCCATGCATCGAAGCGTGATCGCGCCGCCATGTCAGGGACTCGCACAGCTAACAGATATTTGTCGAAGGAAAATCAAGGCGCTCTGTCAGCGTACGACAAATTTCATTCATTCTCCATTTTATAATTTTCATTGCATACCCTCGAAATACCCGGAGGGTAAATATCCCAACTATATTTCGTGTTCCGGAGAAAGAAGGTGGAACATGTATAACGAAGTGTATATAGACCTGTTGTTTTTGATGAACTTCTTGATGGATACGCTTGTACTTTTGATCGTGAGAAGGATTCTTGGACGCCGCGCCACGCTGAAAAGAATTCTGGCGGGAAGTGCAGTGGGAGCATGTATGACATGTCTGATCGTCGCGCTCCCGCCTGGAGGAAGCATATTGAAATTTCTTCTGTTTCATATACTGGCGTCGTCGTCGATGATCATCATCGGCCTCAAAATCATGGAGGTACGCAGTTTCGTGGAAGCTTATATCGTTCTGTATATCAGCGGTTTCCTTCTGGGAGGGGTCTTTCAGTGGCTGTCCCAGTATGTGCGCTATATAAGCATATTCTTTGCTTTTGCGGTGGCGAGCTATTTTACCGTGCTGGCAATATGGAGCTATATCGTATACCTGAGAAGAATTGAAGAATTCCGGTGCCGGGTAACATTTTATCTGGACGGGGAAACATACAGACTGAAAGCGCTGATCGATTCGGGAAACAGTCTGATGGATCCGGATACAGGCAAGCCGGTGTGCATCATGGAAAGGAGCATAATCGAACCTTTGCTTAAGAAACGGGGACTGGCAATGCTATCCTTTATCCCGTATAACTCTTTGGGAAATGTAAATGGGGAGCTGCCGACGGTGCAGGTTGGCAGGATCTGCATTCACAGAAATACGGAAAAATGGGTGGAAAAACCGGTGATTGGAATATGTTCGCAGAAGCTTTCATCCGGCGGGGAATATCAGATGATCCTGAACCCGGAAATACTGTGATGCAGCAGCGCGGGGCGCAGAGAAGTCCGCAGGCAATCGCGGATACTATAATATCAGGAGGAGTAAATACATGTTAGTAAAAGTAGCAGTGCCGGATAAATTCCGATTAAAGGTTCTACCAAATTTTAAAAGCGTGATCTTTCCCTCAAGGGGAGATATCCATTATATCGGAGGGGCGGACATATTGCCTGTCCCTCTGGAGGAGGAAGAAGAAACAAAGATGATCCGGCTCCTTTCGGAGGAGGAAAATGAAGGAGCGAAAAAGAAACTGATCGAGCATAACCTCCGGCTGGTCGTATATATTGCAAAAAAGTTTGATAATACCGGGGTTGGGGTGGAGGATCTGATCTCCATTGGAACGATCGGCCTGATCAAGGCGATCAACACATTCAACCCGACGAAGAAGATCAAGCTTGCTACCTATGCGTCCCGGTGTATCGAAAATGAGATCCTGATGTATTTAAGGAGAAATAATAAGACAAAGCTGGAGGTGTCCATCGATGAGCCGCTGAATGTGGACTGGGACGGGAATGAGCTTCTATTGTCCGACATCCTTGGAACAGACGAGGATATCATTTACCGGGATATCGAGATGGAGGCGGAGAAGAAGCTGCTTTTAAATGCCATGAAGAAGCTTTCCAACCGGGAGAGAGTGATCGTGGAGATGAGATACGGCCTGAACAGTGAGGACGGCGGTGAGAAGACGCAGAAGGAGGTGGCGGATATCCTTGGGATTTCGCAGTCCTACATATCAAGGCTCGAGAAAAAGATCATGGTACGTCTGAAGCGTGAAATTGTCCGCTATGAGTAGAAATAAAAATGTGCGCGCCGGAAATGTTTGTATTCTAAATAGATGGGAAACGTGTTAAAATGAAAAGAAAAAAAGGGGCAGATAATATGAAGCTTACATTTATCGGTGCTGCACATGAGGTTACGGGAAGCTGTCATCTCCTCGAAGTCGGAAATAACCGTATTCTGATCGATTGCGGTATGGAGCAGGGGCAGGATCTCTACGAGAACCAGAAGATTCCGGCGACACCGGACAGTATTGATTATATTTTGCTGACGCATGCACATATCGACCATTCGGGACTGATCCCGTTGATGGTGAAAGAGGGCTTTCAGGGGCAGATCGTTACGACCTTTGCGACGTCGGATCTGTGCCGTGTGATGCTTCTTGACAGCGCGCATATTCAGGAATTTGAGGCGGAATGGAAAAACAGAAAGGCAAGAAGAGCCGGTCTTCCGGATTATGAGCCGATCTACACGGTAAACGATGCGGCAGCGTCACTGGAGCTGTTCGCTCCGGTAGATTACGGCCAGAAGATCGATCTGTGCGAGGGAGTAAAGGTGCGCTTTACAGACGTCGGCCATCTGCTCGGTTCGGCATGTATCGAGGTCTGGGCGGAGGAGAACGGAAGATCAAAGAAGATCGTATTTTCCGGAGATATTGGAAATAAGAACCAGCCGATCATCCGCAATCCGGGAAAGGTCAGCGAGGCGGACTATGTAGTTACGGAGTCAACATACGGCGACCGTCTGCACGGAGACCATACGCCGGATTATATTGGAGATTTTACCCGCATTTTGAAGGAGACCTTTGACCGCGGCGGGAACGTGGTGATTCCTTCCTTTGCAGTCGGAAGAACACAGGAGATCCTGTATTTTATGCGCGAGATCAAGGAGCGGGGACTTCTTGGGGAATACAACGATTGTCTGGTCTACGTGGACAGTCCGCTGGCGATCGAGGCGACAAATATTTTCACAAAAAATATGAAGGGCTGCTTCGATGAGAAGGCTATGGAGCTTGTGAACCGCGGGATCAATCCGCTTGTATTCCAGGGACTCAAAACGACGACGACAAGCGATGAATCCAGGCAGATCAATTTCATCGAGAGGCCGAAGGTGATCATATCGGCGTCCGGTATGTGTGAAGCGGGGCGTATCCGCCATCATCTGAAGCACAATCTCTGGCGGGAGGAGTGCACGATCCTTTTTGTCGGGTATCAGGCGGTCGGAACGCTTGGAAGGAAGCTTCTGGACGGAGCCACCCATGTCAAGCTCTTCGGAGAGGATATCGAGGTATGCGCACGGATTGAGGTGCTGCAGGGGATCAGCGGACATGCAGACCAGGCGGGACTTCTGGAGTGGCTGCGTGGATTTGAGAGCGATATCCAGCATGTATTTGTTGTCCACGGAGAGGATCAGGTCACGGATCAGTATGCACAGAAGATTACGGAGGAACTGGGATGGAAGGCGTTTGCGCCGTACTCCGGCGGCTGTGTGGATCTTTTGACCGGAGAGATCCTTTCGGAAGGGTTGCCGATCCGGAAGGAGGCCAGAAAACCTGTTCAGCGCCATGCGAAGGATATTTATTCGAGACTGGTTCAGGCAGGACGCCGGCTGATGCTGGTCATTGAACACAATGAGGGCGGGGCAAATAAAGATCTTGCGAAATTTATGAACGAGATCCAGTCGCTCTGTGATAAATGGGACAGATGATCGTTTATTTAAAAGGATAAAGGGCTGTCCTATAAATGCGAAGGAGAAATGGATTATGAGCTTAACAGGTATATTGGCGGGCATTATCATTGGCGCTGTCATTGGATATGGCACGAATTATATTGCAGTGAAAATGCTGTTCCGCCCTCTTCGTCAGGTGCGGATCGGCGTGATCACGGTTCCTCTTACGCCGGGAATCATTCCGCGCAGGCAGGGGCAGCTTGCGCATGCTCTTGGCAAGGCAGTCGGAGAGCAGCTTTTTACAAAGGATGATCTGAAATCCATGCTTGTATCAGAGGAGATCCGGGGCTCTGTTGTCCGCGGACTTCTGGAGAGCATGAAGCAGTCGGGCGCGGAGGAAAAGGGGATTCGGGAGACGGTTCGGGAGTTTGTTCCGGAATATCTCTATGAGCAGTCCAAAGAACGGCTTGAGGATTCTCTGGTGGCGATGATCAGCCGCGGTATTCTGGACGTTGATTTCGGCGGTATTATTTTGACGGAAGGAAAGAAAGCGGTTCAAGAGAAATTGTCGGGTTCCATGATCGGAATGTTCCTGAATGACAGCGTGCTTGCGTCTTTGGCAGAGCCGATCGGTGATTATGCGGAGAAGTATCTCAGGGAGAATGCAGAGGATCTTGTCCGTCCGGCGGTTCAGGATAATATCAGGCGGATCGAGGGGGAAACAGTTGCGGATATCATGAAAGCGCTCGACGTCTCAGACGGGCTTCTGTTCAGCGTCCTTTCACAGATGTATGATAAGATCATGAACGGAGGCCTTGATACGCTCCTTGAACATCTGGATATCAGCCGTATCGTAGAGCATAAGGTAAATATGATGCACCCGGAGGATATCGAGGAACTTGTTCTCTCTGTCATGAAGAATGAGCTGAAGATGGTCGTGCGTCTGGGAGCGCTCATCGGAGCCGTGCTCGGACTGTGGAACGGACTGTTTTAAGCAGGATCTTAAAACAGGCTTGCCAGCCTCCAAAAGTCAAGGTCTAATATTTTTTTTATTTTTTTCAAATCGGAATATTAAAAAGCCATAGTGAGAATCCTCCTGTTAGGAAGAAAATAACAGGAGGATGTGAACTATGGCTTTTAATAAAGTGGAAATCTGCGGGGTGAATACCTCATCACTTCCGGTGCTGACGGCGTCGGAGAAGGAAGAGCTGCTTTATAAGATCAAAGAGGGGGATACAAAAGCCAGGGAGAAATTTATTCATGGCAACCTTCGGCTTGTACTCAGTGTGATCAAACGTTTTGGCAATTCCAGTGAGAATGCGGACGATCTGTTTCAGATCGGATGTATCGGCCTTATCAAATCGATCGATCATTTTGATACTACCCTTGGGGTACAGTTTTCAACATATGCTGTTCCGATGATCATCGGGGAGATCCGAAGATACTTAAGAGATTACTCGGCGATGCGCGTCAGCCGCTCGCTTCGGGATACCGCATATAAGGCGATCCACGCAAAGGAAATCTATATGCGAAAAAATCTGAAGGAGCCGACCGTTCAGGAGATTGCGGAGGAGATTGGAATCTCCAGGGAGGATATTGTATTTGCCCTGGATGCGATTCAGGAGCCGATGAGCCTTCAGGAACCTGTATTCACAGACAATGGGGATGCGCTGTATGTGATGGATCAGATCAGCGACCGGAAAAATAAAGAAGAAAAATGGATTATGAACCTGTCCCTTGAAGAGGCGATGAAGAGGCTGGGAGAGCGCGAAAAACACATCATTCACCTGCGCTTTTTTGAAGGAAAAACACAGATGGAGGTGGCGGAAAGCATTGGGATTTCGCAGGCGCAGGTGAGCAGGCTGGAGAAAAATGCTTTGAAAAGCATGAAGCATTATCTGGACCCATAAAAAGCAGATTCATAAAAATTTGTATTGAAATTTATGAATGTTCATACTATGATGATTAAAAGGGTTATCGAGATAAAGGAGGATGTACAATGTACGAGTATGATGAAGAGTGTATCAATACTTTTCTGAAGAATCAGCTGCAGCTGTTTGATGAGCCTGTGGCTGAGACATTCCCCGAGGCGGAAGCTTTTCTTGAAGACTGTATGGCGGCTGTTGTTGATTCACTGGAGGAAGTAAAGGAATATTTTAAAGAGAATGGGATGGATGTTGACGGAATGTCCATAGAAGAATTAGAAGAGGCATCCGAAGTGTTCGCACTGCCAAATGGTCAGTACCTGATCGTTGAGGGGTAATTTTAAAAAAGGCCGCAGTCATTTATTTGTCTGCGGCCTTTACCAATGCATTCTGAATGGCTGAGAGGATCAAAGAGGAGGTATATTCCGAATCCTCCGGAAGAGTAATGTCTTCTGTGGACTGCGAAAGAACGATCTGGTCCGCCAGATTTTCCATCGAGGACTGAAGCAGAGGATACATGGTTTCCACAGTTTCATCCAGGTTGGAAAAGCGGATGGATTTAATATGATCCTCGTCCACAGTCACCTCCACCTCCAGATCTGTCTGATCCATGGAGACTGAAGAGGTGTAGGTCCCGGCTGTGTACAGCGCGCCGGATGCAGGTTCTTCCCCGGATCTCCGGCTGCCGAACATGAAGAACAAAAGGACGGCAAGGATGATCAGGAAGAGAAGAAACAGAGCCGTATATATGATTTCTTTCATATGAAGTACAATGATCTTTGTCTTGGAATGCATAAATGTCCTCCCGGTTTTGACTTTTCCGGAACAGCGTCCGTTTTTATAATCTATGAGAAAATACAAAAAATATTCAAATCTCTTAGTGACAAAAGCAGACGTCTTTAGTAAACTATGTATAGTGTGCCAGAAAAGGAGTTGAGGGACAGATGTTTATTATAGCCGGACTTGGAAATCCGGACAGGAAATATGAAGGAACAAGACACAACGCTGGATTTGCAGTCATGGATGCGCTTGCAGATCAGTATAATATAGATATGAATATCCGCAAATACCGGGCGTTTTGCGGGAAGGGAATGATCGAAGGCCGGAAGGTGTTCCTGATGAAGCCGCAGACGTATATGAATCTGAGCGGGGAGAGTATCGTCCAGGCGGTGAATTTTTTTCAGGCCGATCCGGAAACGGAGCTTTTGGTGATCTACGACGATATCAATCTGGATACGGGGCAGCTGCGCATCCGCAAGAAGGGAAGCGCCGGAGGCCATAATGGAATGAAGAATATTATTGCCCATCTTGGAACACAGGTATTTCCAAGGATCCGGGTCGGCGTCGGCGATATTCCGGAGCATGGCGATCTTGTGAATCATGTACTCGGACGCCTGAAAGGAAATGACAAGGAGCAGGTGGAGGAAGCTGCAAAGCTTGCAGTTCAGGCGGCGGCTATGATCGTGAACGGTGAGATCGACGCCGCGATGAATGAATATAACAGGAAAAAGAAGGAGTAAACTATGCAGGCTTTTTTAAGGCCTTTAAAAGAAATGGAAGAATTTGAAGCCATCTATGAGGAGCGGCTTCGGGAGACGGGAATGGTGCAGCTTGCGGGGTGCACGGATTCCCAGAAATCGCATATGGTATATGCATTAGGCGATGGTCTGAAATACAGAATCATCGCCCTTTCCGATGAAGTAAAGGCGCGCAGGTTTTACGAGGATTACCGCTTCTTTGATCCGGATGTATTCTATTATCCGTCCAGGGATCTGCTCTTTTATCACGCGGATCTTCAGGGGAAGCAGCTTGAAAATGAAAGAATGGAAGTCGTGAAGGCAATCTTTTCCGGGGAGCCGGTTTCGATCGTGTTGTGTGTGGATGCATTTCTTGATATGCTTCCGCATCCGGACGCTCTGAAACAGTCGGTTCGCAAGGTGGAAGAGGGAAGTGAACTGGAGCTTGCGGAAATGGAAATGTATCTGGCGGAGCAGGGATATGAGCGGGAAAGCCAGGTCATGCTTCCCGGCCAATTTGCCGTCCGGGGCGGAATACTCGACATATATCCTCTGACGGAGGAGCAGCCGGTCCGTATCGAGCTTTGGGGGGATGAGGTGGATTCCATCCGCAGCTTTGAGCCGGAAAGCCAGCGCTCTACGGACCGGGTAAGGGAGATTACGATCTATCCGGCGCAGGAGAGAACCGGACGCCGGGAGAGAAGAGTCAGCTTTCTCCGGTATTTTGATCCGAAGGAGACGATCCTGTTCCTGGATGAGCCGGCAAGGCTGGCAGAGAAGGGACGTGCGGTGGAACAGGAATTTCTGGAGAGTATGGCGAACCGCGCGGAGCAGGGCGTGACGATGGAAGATGATGAGGTGCGTATCTACTCTACGGATGAGATCTTCGGTATGATCAATGATTATTATAGCGTAGGACTATCGGTTCTCGAGACACGGTGCAGGGAATTAAAAACAAGGCGGATGTTCAGTATTCAGACCAAAAGCGTGAATTCCTATCAGAACAGCTTTGAGGTTCTGACCAGAGATCTGAAGCGGCTGAAGAGAAATGGTTACCGGGTGATCCTTCTCTCTGCTTCCAGGAGCCGTGCAAGAAGGATCGCGGAGGATCTGCGGGATTATGATCTGAACAGCTATTACAGCGAAGATATGGATCTGGAGATCGGCGCCGGGGAAATCCTGGTATCCTTCGGACAGATTTCCAAAGGCTATGAGTATCCGATGGTGAGGTTCACAGTGATCTCCGAGAGCGACATTTTCGGCCGCAGCAGAAAGAAGAAAAAGAGAAAAACATACGAGGGACAGAAGATACAGAGCTTTACGGAGCTGAAGCCGGGGGATTACGTGGTGCATGAGAACCACGGATTGGGGATATATCACGGGATCGAGAAGATTGAAGTGGACAGGATTTCCAGGGATTATGTGAAAATAGAGTACGCGAAGAACGGTACGCTCTATATTCCGGTCTCCCAGCTTGATATGATACAGAAATACGCAGGCTCCGACGGCAAAAAGCCGCGGCTGAATACCCTCGGCACACAGGAGTGGACACGCACAAAATCCCGTGTCAAGGGCGCGGTGAAAGAGATCGCAAGGGAGCTTGTGGAGCTTTATGCGGCAAGACAGGAAAAGGAAGGCTTCGTCTATGGGCCGGATACCGTGTGGCAGAAGGAGTTCGAGGAGCTGTTCCCATTTGAGGAGACGGAGGATCAGGTGCTTGCCATTGAGGCGACCAAGCGGGATATGGAGAGTACAAAGATCATGGATCGCCTGATCTGCGGGGACGTCGGCTATGGAAAGACGGAGATCGCGATCCGTGCAGCGTTTAAGGCGGTGCAGGAAAATAAACAGGTCGTCTATCTCGTGCCGACAACCGTGCTTGCGCAGCAGCATTACAATACCTTCCGGCAGAGAATGAAGGATTATCCGGTGAGAGTGGATCTGATGTGCAGATTCCGTTCGGCCGCGCAGCAGAAAAAGACGATCGAGGACGCAAAGAAAGGCCTTGTGGATATTATCATCGGAACGCACCGGGTCCTCTCTAAGGATATGAAGTTTAAGGATCTGGGTCTTCTGATCATCGATGAGGAGCAGCGGTTCGGTGTGAAGCACAAGGAACGGATCAAACAGATGAAGGATAATATCGACGTTCTGACCCTGACGGCGACGCCGATCCCGCGGACGCTCCACATGAGCCTGATCGGAATAAGGGACATGAGCGTTCTCGAGGAGCCGCCGATGGACCGTCTGCCGATCCAGACCTATGTCATGGAGTATAATGACGAGATGGTGCGGGAGGCCATGGAGCGGGAGTTGGCAAGAGAAGGACAGATCTTCTATGTGTATAACCGCGTGGAAAATATCGATCAGGCCGCGGCAAATATCCAAAGGCTCGTTCCGGACGCGGTCGTGGCGTACGCACACGGGCAGATGCCGGAACGAAAACTGGAAAAGATCATGGTGGATTTCATCAATGGCGAGATCGATGTGCTTGTATCTACGACGATCATCGAGACAGGACTGGATATCTCCAATGTAAATACGATCATCATCCAGGATGCGGATCGTTTCGGACTCTCCCAGCTCTATCAGCTCCGCGGGCGTGTGGGGCGCTCCAACCGGATGGCCTATGCATTTCTCCTGTACCGGAGAGATAAGATGCTGAAGGAAACGGCGGAGAAGAGGCTTTCAGCGATCCGTGAATTTACGGATCTTGGATCCGGATTCAAGATCGCGATGAAAGATCTGGAGATCCGCGGCGCGGGAAATCTTCTCGGGTCTGAGCAGCATGGACATATGGAAGCGGTCGGATATGATCTCTACTGCAAGCTCCTGAATGAGGCGGTCAGGGAGATCAGGGGACAGGCGCCGAAGGAGAACTTCCACACGGCGCTGGATCTGAATGTGGATGCATATATTCCGGATTCCTATATTTCGAACGAATACCAGAAGCTGGATATTTACAAACGGATCGCAGGAATTGAGTCCGAGGAGGAAAAAGAGGACATGACCGAAGAACTGGTGGATCGTTTCGGGGATCCCCCGAAAAAGGTTCAGGTACTTCTCGAAGCGGCCTCCCTGCGCGTGCTTGCACATGCCTGCGACGTCTCTTCCGTGGAACAGAAGGGAGAAGAATACCGGTTTACAATGTATGAGCGTGCGCGCATCAACGTCGCCCGTATACCGGAGCTTTTATCCAGATATAACGGCGCGCTGACATTCAGGACGGAGGATATACCGTATTTTCTGTACTGCGGAAAAAATAAGCAGGAGAATCCGCTGAGCCTTGTGAAAAATGTGTTAACTGACATAAAAGGATTGATTGAAGAATAAAAAACCTTTATAATATATTGGTCAGGTTATTGACAAAGGAGGAGAACATGAAGAAAAGTTGGATGAAAAGAGCGGCGGCAGTCGGACTTTCCGCTGTGATGATTGGAGGACTTTCCGCATGCGGAAGCCAGAAGAGTGCAGTAGATGCAGAGGAGGTTTTTGCATCTGTGGATGATGATAAAGATATGCAGGTGACAATGGACGTCGCCAATTTTATGGCGCGTTATTCCCAGGCAATGTACGAGACATATTATATGTCGTATCTCGGAGACGATATGTGGACGCAGAGCGCCGACGAGGATCAGACTTACGAAGATACGGTCAAGAGTTCGGTCAGCACTTCCATCGAGGAGATGCTTTTGCTTCGCGCCAATGCAGAGAAATACGGGGTTACGATTTCCGACGACGAGGAGGCTTCCATCGAGGAAGCTGCGAAGCAGTTTATGGAGGACAATACGGACGAGGACGGCAATGCGGTGATTTCCGCATCCGAGGATGTTGTAAAGCAGGTGCTTGAGCTCTACACATACCGGACGAAGATGTACAATGAGCTTGTAAAGGACGTAGACCTGGAGGTGTCCGATGAAGAGGCCCTTCAGAAAGCGATGGGTTACATTCATTTTGAGGACGACGAAGAGGACTCCGACGCTTCATCAGATGCTTCATCAGATACAGATTCCGGGGATTCGCCGGACGCTTCATCGGATACGGATTCCGCAGATTCGGAGACAAAGGAGCTGCGTACTGCCAGGGAGAAGGCAGACGAGTTTTACGCAGGTCTTCAGGAAGGAAAGGATTTCAAGGAGTATGCAGAGGAGCTTGGCTATGACCCGGTGGAGACCTCCTTTGACGAGACGACGACGTCGCCGAATGAAGATACGATCAAAGCGGTATGGAACCTGAAAGAAGGCGAATATACAGAGGTCATCGAGACAGAGGACAGCGGATGCTATATCGCGCTTCTGACAAGCGATTTTGATAAAGAAGCAACAGAGGCTCAAAAGGATAATATCCGTGAAGACCGCAAGTCAGACGCGTACACGGAAGCAGTTGCAGAACTGAAGGAGAATACGAAGGTAACTGTGAACGAGGATCTTCTGGACGACATTGATTTTGTCGATCAGGGCGTTACCATGTATCAGGAAGAGACTGCAGATGAAGATACGGAGAGCAGTTCCGAAGATGAGAGTACGGACAGCTCAGCAGATGAAGATACAGATGAGAGCACGGATGAGTAGCTTCGCGGATCGTGCAATACGTACGGGCGACAGGCTCCATATGATAAGAGGATCTGCGCCCGGGCATTCAAAAAAAGATTGACTTTTAAATAAAATTCATGTATGATTATTATCGGCTTTCATAAAGTTGCTGCCTTGGCTCAGCAGGTAGAGCGTCGCCTTGGTAAGGCGGAGGTCGGCGGTTCAAATCCGCCAGGCAGCTGTTTCGCGAACCCTTGATTTTTTCAAGGGTTCGCTTGGCTTTGTGTCAGAAATGTACGCTATGCGGCAGGATCCGTATTTTCAGTTTCTTTTTTTCTGACATTATGGTATGATATTTTATCATTGAGGATTCAAGGGAATACTATTTTATATATCAGGAGGGAAATCATGGAGAATGAAACAGTTTCAAGAAATTTTATTGAACAGGAGATAGATAAGGATTTGAAGGAGGGTGTGTATGATCATGTATGCACCAGATTTCCGCCTGAACCGAATGGATATCTGCATATCGGGCATGCCAAGTCCATCCTTTTGAATTATGGACTTTCCCAGCAGTACAACGGAACATTCCACATGCGTTTTGACGATACGAATCCGACAAAGGAAAAGGTCGAGTTTGTTGATTCCATCCTGGAGGATATCAGATGGCTTGGCGCTGACTGGAAGGAGCATCTTTATTTTGCATCCGACTATTTTGATGTGATGTATGAATGCGCGGTAAAGCTTATCAAAAAGGGCAGGGCTTATGTCTGTGATCTTTCGCCGGAGGAGATCCGGGAGTACAGAGGAACCCTGAAGGAGCCAGGGAAAAACAGTCCGTACCGCGACCGGACTGTGGAGGAGAATCTGAAGCTTTTTGAAGCGATGAAGAACGGAGAATTTAAAGACGGAGAGCGTGTGCTCCGTGCAAAAATCGATATGGCCTCTCCGAACATCAATATGCGCGATCCGATCCTTTACCGTGTGGCGCATATGAGCCATCACCGTACCGGGGACAAATGGTGTATTTACCCAATGTATGATTTTGCGCATCCGATCGAGGATGCGGTAGAGCATATCACACACTCCATCTGTACTCTGGAGTTCGAGGATCATCGTCCTCTGTATGACTGGGTTGTAAGGGAATGTGAGTTTGAGATGCCGCCAAGGCAGATCGAATTTGCGAAGCTGTATCTGACCAATGTGGTGACAGGTAAGAGATATATCAAGAAGCTCGTGGAGGAAGGCATCGTAGATGGATGGGACGATCCTCGGCTTGTATCGATCGCGGCGCTCCGCCGTCGTGGTTTTACTCCGGAATCCATCAAAATGTTCGTAGATCTCTGCGGTATTTCCAAAAGTCAGAGCTCTGTAGACTATGCAATGCTTGAGTATTGTATCCGCGAGGATCTGAAGCTCAAGAGATCACGTATGATGGCGGTCATCGACCCGATCAGGCTTGTCATTGACAATTATCCGGAGGATATGGTTGAGTATCTGGATGCGGACAACAATTTGGAAAATGAGGAGCTTGGCAAGAGGAAGGTTCCGTTTGGACGCGAGCTTTATATCGAAAGAGAGGACTTCATGGAAGTTCCTCCGAGAAAATACAAGAGACTGTATCCGGGCAACGAAGTCCGTCTGATGAATGCATATTTTGTGAAGTGTGTGGATTTCGAGAAGGACGAAGAGGGCAACGTAACGGTCGTTCACTGCACGTATGATCCGGAGACGAAGTGCGGAACAGGCTTCACAGGGCGTAAGGTAAAGGGTACGATCCACTGGGTACCTGCAAATGAGTGCGTGGAGGCAGAGGTTCGTCTGTATGAGAACATTGTGGACGAGGAGAAGGGTGTTTACAATCCGGAGGATGGATCCCTGAACCTGAATCCGAATTCCCTGACAGTTAAGAAGGCTTACGTTGAACCGGCGCTTGCCGAAGCGAAGCCGTATGACAGCTTCCAGTTCGTAAGACAGGGTTACTTCTGTGCAGACGCAAAGGATTCCAGGCCGGAAGCACTTGTATTTAACAGAATCGTATCGCTCAAGAGCTCTTTTAAGCTGCCGAAATAATGAGGGATGTTTCTGATGAAAGAGGTGACTTTATGGACAATAGAAATACAGACGATTTTTTGAATTTCCTTCTTCAACGGTTCAAAATTGAAAGAGAGAAGTTTGACAGATCCGGTATATATGCATATACGCAGCGTTTGCTGGCCTACAACTCCAACAAAATAGAAGGCAGTACTCTTACAGAAGAGCAGACGGCGTCACTTTTTGACAGCGGGACACTTCCTGTATCAGATGACTGTTACAGGGCAAAAGATGTTGAAGAGACAAATGGCCATTTTCTTATGTTCAATAAAATGCTTGATACATTGAAGGAGCCTTTGACACAGGGGCTGATAAAACAATTCCATTATGAGCTGAAATCGGGAGTGTTTGAAGACCGGGCAAACGGTTACGCTATCGGCGATTATAAAAAGCGTCCGAATATGATAGGCATATATCAGACAACAAGGCCGGAAAATGTCGAGGCGGAGATGACTTCTCTTATTTCATGGTATTCGGAACAAAAAGTGGATATACGCATTTTAGCGGAATTTCATGCCAGATATGAGAGCATTCATCCTTTTCAGGATGGGAATGGACGGACTGGCAGACTGCTTATTTTTCGTGAATGTTTAAAAAATG
>CAZPXF010000004.1:0-42555 GCA_964590945.1 uncultured Lachnospiraceae bacterium
ATATCAGAAAACATATCTCCTCGCAGTTGCTTTTTTCATGGAAAGCATATATAATTTTAGTATTCCGTTTTAGATAACAGGAGGATGATATTATGAAGAAGAAAGTTGTTGTCGCTCTCGGCCACAGGGCGCTTGGAAATAATCTCCCTGACCAGTGGATCGCGGTTCAGAAGACGGCGAAGAGCCTTGCGGATCTCATCGAATCCGGTTATGAAGTCGTCATTACGCACAGCAATGCGCCGCAGCTTGGCATGATCCATACCGCCATGAATGAGTTCGGTGTGAATCACGATGAATATACGGCGGCTCCGATGTCCGTATGTTCCGCCATGAGTCAGGGTTATATCGGATTCGACCTGCAGGCGTCTCTTTATCAGGAGCTTATTGCACGCGGTATTTTCCGCACGATCAGCACGATCATCACGCAGGTGACGGTCGACCCCTACGATGAAGCATTCTATGAGCCGTCCAAGGTGATCGGACGTTATCTTACAAAGGAAGAGGCCGAAGCCGAGGAGGAGAAAGGCAACCATGTGATCGAAGAGGCCGGGAAGGGTTACCGCCGTATTGTCGCGGCTCCGAAGCCGGTAGATATTGTTGAGATCGATGCGATCCGCCTTCTTGTCGACGCCAATCAGGTCGTAATCGCATGCGGCGGCGGCGGTATTCCGGTCATGGAACAGAACAATATCCTGAAGGGTGCGAGCGCAGTTATCGAGAAGGATTATACCGCCGGTCTTCTCGCGGAGAAACTGGACGCTGATGAGCTTATTATTCTGACAAGCGTTGAGAAGGTTTCCCTGAACATGGGATCTGAGGATGAAGAACTGATCGGCTGCGTTGACGCGAAGACTGCGAAACGTTATATTGAAGAAGGACATTTCGGCGAGAAATCTATGCTTCCGAAGATGGAAGCCGCCGTAAGCTTTGTTTCCAAAAGAGACGGACGCCGCGCGATCATTACCTCTTTTGAAAAGCTGAAGGACGGGCTGAAAGAGCGTACCGGAACAATCATCAAATAACCCTTTGGTATATACTTATGAGAATACTAATAAAAGGCGCCGGTGACTTAGCCACCGGCATTTCTTATCGTTTGGTAAAAAGTGGATATGAGGTGTGGATGACAGACCGCGAGATTCCGACGAACGTCCGTCGGACGGTCTCTTTTTCGCGTGCGATCTATGAAGGTTCGGCGACGGTCGAGGAGCTGACCGCACGGCGCTGCAGTACGATCGAAGAGGGAGTCCTTGCAAATTCTGCGCATGAGATTCCGGTTTTCGCCGATCCGGATTGCCATCTGCTCTCTTTGCTTAAGCCGGACGTCTTTGTCGATGCAACGATCTCTAAGAAATGCCTCGGTCTTACACATATAACCGATGCGCCTCTTGTCATCGGCGTCGGTCCTGGATTGGAAGCGGGAAAGGACTGCCATCTTGTCATTGAAACGAAGCGCGGACACAATCTCGGACGGATCATCCGCAAGGGACATGCCGTTCCAAATACCGGTATTCCCGGAAATATCGGCGGCTACACAACCGAGCGGGTGATCCGCGCCTCCGCCTTTGGTACTTTTGAGCCGGTATCCGAAATCGGAAATTTCGCGGAACGCGGCGAGATCGTGGCATATGTAAGATGCGACGGCTACAGCTCACGGGATAATTTCCAGACCAGGGCAATCCACCGTTTTCCTGTCCGCGTGCAGATGTCCGGCATTATCCGCGGACTTTTGCAGGAGGGCGTCCCTGTCCACCAGAAGATGAAAGTCGGCGACATCGACGCCCGCTGCGATATACAGCATTGCTTCACCATATCCGACAAGGCGCGAGCCCTTGGCGGAAGTGTGCTTGAAGCAGTCTGCGCCTTTGAGAAAAAGGGCATTTATTGAAATTCTTCTATTTTTTTCTGCAAATTATAATATGTGAAATCTCCTTTTGCCAAAAGCTCGCCCCGATCATTCGTAAGCTCTGCTTCGTAAATAAGAAGGGTTCGCCCGTTCTTTACCTTTTGGGCGGTACAAATGATTGCTTTCGTATGTGTTCCTGTCCGGATAAAATGAAAATCTGAATTTACCGTCGATACATAATTTCCGGCTGTGCACGCAGCGATTCCGGCAATCGTATCGGCCAGCGCATACATGCATCCTCCGTGCACCCATCCATATGGATTCTGGTGCTTTTCCTCCAGGATGATCCTGCCTTTACAGTATCCCTCTTTACATTCCAAAACTTCCATGCCAAGCTCCCTGGAAAGTCCCGCAGACACCGCGCGCCCCTCTCCCAATTTCGCATATTTATTTTCTTCCATGTTCCTGTACCTCTCCTGTTCTGTCCTTTATTTCAGCTTTATCCTACCTATCAATTAACATACGATTATACGTGTTTCTTTTACAAAAAGCAACCCGCATGATATAATCACTTTAAAGATTGCGGAGCACATCGTGCGAAGCAATCCGATATCAAATTCAGAAGAGAGGTATTGACATGGGACTTAACAGCACACCATCCGCAGACCGCGTTCACATTGGAATATTTGGAAAAAGAAACGCCGGGAAATCCAGCATCATCAATGCGATCACCGGGCAGAATCTCGCAATCGTATCGGACGTAGCTGGAACAACTACCGATCCCGTATTAAAGGCTATGGAGCTTCTGCCGCTCGGCCCGGTCGTCATGATCGACACACCCGGACTCGACGACGAAGGCGAGCTCGGGAAACTCCGCATTCAAAAAGCCTACCAGATCCTGAATAAAACGGATATTGCTGTCCTTGTCGTTGATGCTTCCGTAGGTATGACAAAGGAAGATGAGGCGATCCTTCGGCGCATCCGCGACAAACAGATTCCGAATATCGTTGTATTTAATAAGAGCGACCTTGTAAGATCAATTCCCGAAAATCCTGCCGAGGGTACGATCTGGGTCAGCACCGAAACCGGCGCTAATATCCAGGAGCTCAAGGAACTGATCGCCGCACAGGCGCCTTCCGATAATGAAAAGCTGCGCATTGTCGGTGATCTGATCTCCCCATCCGACTTTATTGTCCTTGTAGTTCCGATCGATAAAGCCGCGCCGAAGGGCAGGCTGATCCTCCCCCAGCAGCAGACGATCCGTGATATTCTGGAATCTGACGCCACGGCTATCGTCGTAAAAGAGCACGAGCTTCGGGATACTCTGGCAAGCCTTGGCAAGAAGCCGAAAATGGTCATCACCGACAGCCAGGTATTTGCAAAGGTATCTGCCGATACGCCGCCGGATATCCTTCTGACCTCCTTTTCTATCCTCTTTGCGCGTTATAAAGGAAGCCTGGAAACCGTTGTCAGAGGTGCAAGAACCATCGATGAGCTTGAGGACGGCGATACCGTACTGATCTCCGAAGGCTGCACGCACCACCGCCAGTGCGACGATATCGGAACCGTCAAATTGCCGCGCTGGCTGCGCCAGCACACCGGCAAGCAGATTCAGTTTGAATTTACCAGCGGAACCGAATTTCCGCTTGATCTTACGCCGTACAGGCTTATCATTCATTGCGGAGGCTGCACGTTAAATGAACGTGAGATGAAATACCGCCAGAAATGTGCGCAGGATCAAAATATCCCGATGACAAATTACGGAATCGCGATCGCTCATATGCAGAACATACTTGAGCGTAGTATTGAGGTATTTCCATACCTTTAACAGAGGAAAATGCTATGAATAAATTCTGTTGTCCATATAGAAAAAAGTGCGGGGGATGCACCTGTCAGGAGCAGACCTATGAGGAGCAGCTTGCCCATAAGGAGAAAACTGTCCGCGCATTACTCGGAAAATATTGTAAGACCATTCACCCAATTGCTGGAATGTATTACCCGTATCACTACCGAAACAAGGTTCACGCCGCTTTCGGTATTGACCGCAAGGGAAATGTTATTTCCGGAATATACAAAGAAGGAACTCATCAGATCGTCCCGATCGAAAGCTGCCTGATCGAAGATAAAAAAGCAGATGCCATCATCGGCACGATCCGCTCCCTGCTGCGTTCCTTCAAGATCAGGACTTACGACGAAGATACCGGATACGGCCTTTTGCGCCACGTCATGGTGCGGCGCGGCGCATCCTCCGGGCAGATCATGGTCGTACTTGTAACAGGCTATCCGGAGTTCCCGTCAAGGCGCAATTTCACACGCGCCCTTCTTGCAAAGCACCCGGAGATCACAACGATCCTGCAAAATATCAACGATAAGGATACCAGCATGGTACTTGGGGATCGCAGCAGGATCCTGTACGGACCGGGATATATTGAAGATACCTTGATGGGATATACTTTCCGGATCTCCCCGCAGTCCTTCTATCAGGTAAATTCCCGCCAGACGGAGGTTTTGTACAAAAAGGCCATTGCCGCAGCGCAGCTTACCGGAAAAGAAACCGTCATCGATGCTTACTGCGGCATCGGAACGATCGGTATGGCTGCAGGCAAACATGCCAAAAAGGTGATTGGCGTGGAGCTGAACCCGGATGCGGTTCGGGACGCTGAGGAAAACGCCGCGCGCAACCGGATTAGAAATATACAATTCATCTGCGCGGACGCCAGCGAATATTTGTCCGCGATGGCCGGCTCCGGACAGAAAGCGGATGTCGTACTTATGGATCCGCCCCGCAGCGGAAGCACGGAGGTTTTCATAAACGCCGTGTCCAAAATGAAGCCGCAGCGCGTCGTGTATATCTCCTGCAATCCGCAGACGCAGGCCAGAGATCTTGCCTGTTTCCGCGAGAAAGGATATATAGCAGAGGAAATATGGCCGGTGGATATGTTCGGGTTCACTGACCATGTCGAGACTGTCTGTCTGCTCACCCGAAAATCCGCCAGATAACTGCCGCTGGCAGTTGTCCTCGTCACAGAAATGCCCTTGCGAGGTCAGATAAAATGCCCGATCTATATTGTTATCCAGATCCCAGGGGATTGAAAAACAAACGGTATTTTTTCGGAGTTACTCCCTTGTTTTCCCGAAATTTTCGGATAAAATAGCTAAAGTTATCAAACCCTACGGAAAGCGCAATCTGCGAAACCGGCAATTCCGATTCGGAAAGCAGCTGGCACGCCTTTTGGATCCGGTATTCATTTATAAAGGTGATTGGCGTTTTTCCGATCTCCTGCTTAAAATAATGACAGAAATAATTCGGACTCATATAGCACACGTCGGCCAGACTCCGCAGGGATATTGGATTTTCATAGTTCGCATGTATATATTCGATCACCTTTTTTAATTTATCCAAAGAGTCCTTCTCCTTTACGGATGCCGTATTTTCCAAAAAGTATTCTGATTGGAACAGGATTTCCAGAACATGTAGTATATGAAGCTTTATACTGAAAAGAGCGCAAGTCGGCAAGGAGTTATAAATCCGGATGATCTCCTCCATATGCTGCAAGATCCGCTCCTGCTCTCTTCTGGTGAATGCTGCCGCAGATGATGGAAACAGCAGTTTTCCGCTGGTGACAGGCCCGATAAAATTATGCTGACACGCATCATATAATGAAAAGTTCAGAAAATCAGGATTGAAAACGATCGCGTGGTGTAAAGACTCCCCGTCAGATTTGATCTCATGCAGTTCACCGGAATTAATAAAACAAAATTCTCCCGAATGCAGGGTAATCGTATTACCATGTATTGTGAGATTAAGAACGCCATATTCTACATATATCCATTCCAATTCTTCATGCCAATGCTGCGACACAAAGAAAAAACCATCCTTATCATGCTGGGAATACACTTGTAAAGGAAAATCAGGGGTTCCATGCGCATGGTTTTCGTGGTATGTATAAATCATAGGCTTTCACTCCAAAATCGTAAAATAGTGTTATTTTCCGGTAAAATTATGCAAGCAACCTGTACATTTTCGTATTATACTAAAAAAAATCAGAGAGGACAAGAAGGAGGCAGAAAATATGGGAAAAGCATGGTGGAATAACAACGTTGTATACCAGATATACCCCCGGAGTTTCTGTGACAGCAACGCCGACGGAATCGGCGACATCAATGGAATCCGTTCAAAATTGTGGTATTTAAAAGAGCTTGGCATTGACGTGATCTGGTTAAGTCCGGTCTATCAGTCGCCGAACGACGATATGGGGTATGATATCAGCGACTACCGGGCAATCATGAAAGAGTTTGGCACAATGGATGACTACGACCACATGTTGAAGGAGGCACATGCTCTTGGTATTAAGATCATGATGGATCTGGTAGTGAATCATACATCCGATGAACATCCATTATTTATAGAAAGCCGGAAATCCAGGGACAATCCATATCGTGATTTTTATATATGGCGGGACGGCAAGGATGGGAAAGAGCCGAATAACTGGGGCTCCTGCTTTGGCGGCTCTGCATGGAAATATGACGAGACAACGGATCAGTATTATCTGCATCTGTTTTCACCGAAGCAGCCGGATCTCAACTGGGATAATGATGCGGTAAGAGAGAGGATCTTTGATATGATGACCTGGTGGTGCGACAAAGGCATCGACGGCTTCCGGATGGACGTTATCAGCCTGATCTCAAAGGTTCCCGGACTTCCGGATGGAGCAGTCGGCAGGAGCGGCTATGGCGATTTCGGACCGTACTGCGCCAACGGGCCGAGAGTTCACGAATTTTTACAGGAAATGAATCAAAAGGTTTTGTCCAAATATGACCTTATCACTGTCGGAGAATGCTCCGGCGTCACCGTCGAGGAGGCCAGAAAATATGCCGCATCCTCAGGCCAGGAGCTCAACATGGTATTTCAATTTGAGCATATGGATCTTGACGGAGGAGAATCCTTCAAGTGGAACCATAAGAAGATAAAACTGACGGATCTAAAGGCTGTCATGAGCAAATGGCAGACCGGACTCCATGGGAAAGCATGGAACAGCCTGTACTGGTGCAACCACGACCAGCCGAGAATACTCTCCCGCATGGGAAATGACAGTCCGAAATATCGTGAGATATCGGCAAAAATGCTGGCTACCTGTCTGCATATGCTTCAGGGAACGCCGTATATTTTCCAGGGCGAGGAATTAGGCATGACCAATTATCCTTTCACATCGCTGGAGGAATTCCGAGACATCGAGAGCATCAACGCGTATCATGAATTAACGGAAAAAGGAATTGTTTCCCCGGAAGATATGTTTGATTATATAAGCTATAAGGGAAGAGATAACGCGCGGACGCCAATGCAGTGGGACGACAGCGAAGAGGGCGGTTTCACAACGGGAACTCCGTGGATCTCAGTGAATCCGAATTATAAAGAGATCAATGCAAAGGAACAACTTGAAAGGGATGATTCTGTCTTCCGCTACTATCAAAAACTGATATCCCTCCGTAAGCAGTACGACATTATTGTATACGGAGATTATAAACTGCTTTTGCCGGACAGTGAGGAGATATTCTCCTATGTACGTACCTATGGGGAACAAAAGCTTCTCGTAATCTGCAATTTCACAGAAAACAGGATTCCATATGAGATTACAGAAGGACCTGAAAATAAAGATGGAGAAATACTGATCTCCAATTATGACCGAAGGAAAGCAGAAGACTCGATAATGCTTGCCCCTTATGAATGTCTCGCGGTTTTATATTAAAAACCGTAAAAAAACCACTGGAACAATTTGTCATATGCCTGGCAACCTCAAAAAAGGCTTTCGGAAAACCGAAAGCCTTTTGCTCTTCATATGTAAGATGATTACTCTTCAACCAATGCATCAAACTTCTTGTTGAATACCAGCATGATAAGTCCGCAGACAATGATGATGATTGTAACAGCGCCATAAGCTTTGATGAAATCAAAGTTCTCAAGCCAGTTGTAAAGCGGGCCATATCCTTTACCGGAGAAGAAGATGATAAGCGGCCATACACCAAGCAGTGTTCCAAGAAGCTTCTTCGGAGCATACTTGTTGATGAATGCGTTTCCAAGCGGGGAGAAGATAACCTCGCCGATCGTCATCAATGCTGCTGTGATGATAAGTACCCAAACACCTACAGGATCCTTTGATCCCTCTCCGCACATAACTGCTGCAACTACCATTGATGCAGTACAGCATCCGAGAAGGATGATACCGATAGCTGTCTTCTTGAACATACCCCAGTCACCCTGTGGTCTTTCCGCCATCTTAAGCCAGATCTTAGCAAAAATCGGGCAAAGAATGATACAGAACAGAGCATTTGCAGAGTCGAACCAGGCAGTAGGAATATTGAAGCTTCCGATCGTCCATTTCGCCCATCCAAGACCAGCCTCTGCTTCAGGACCGAACTCGTAGTAAACCGGCATGTAAACCATGTACCAGATCAGCCAGAAGATACCGGAGAACAGTGTCACGATAAGAATAGCTCCAACACGTCTCTTCTCAAGAGATGTAAGAGGAGCGTTGTCCTTAGCTTCCTCTTCTTTGGATGCATTCGGATTGTCATGAAGGAATGGCTTCTTACCAGCATCGCCGAATGATTTCATTCCAATTACCCACCATGCGCAGTCAAGGAATAAGAACAGACCGCACACAAGGAACATGAAACGGAATGATGTTGCATACGCAACCAGACTCAGGAATGTTGTTCCGCAGAAGGATCCGATATTAACGAACATGTACTGAATATTAAATGCGGCATTCAGTGCGGCCTCATCTACATTACCTAAGATACGTCCATTTACACCGGATACGTTTCCTTTGAATCCGCCGGTTCCGATTGAAACAAGGATAATTGCCGCCCAAACCAATCCAAGTCCGTTAGCTTTCCAGAGACACAGATAACCAAGTCCCATTAAGATTTCTCCGAGCGGAACAAGGAGTCTTGGGCTGATCCAACGGTCGGCGATAAATCCACCGATAACAGGTGTGATGTAAGTAAACGCAACCAGGTTGGAATTCATAAGCGCTCCATCTGCTGATGTAAGTCCGAGTCCGCCTTTTGCTGCTTCCATAGCAACAAAAATGGCGATTCCCCATTTAGCTGAATAATATGCAAGTCGCTCAAATGAGAAGGAAAGACAGCATACCCAAAAACCAAATGGATAAGATTTTTTTGCTTCCATTTTTTTACCCTCCTAATTATGGTATTATTCAAATTTTAATCCACCTGAAAACGGATTAAAACTCAGAAAAAGTATAGCACTGTAATGCGTTAATTTCAACTTTATTTTAAGAAATAATTAAGAAATTTCATTTTTATTTCCTTATTTTACCATGATAAGCCCTGAAAAAAGCCGGCAAAATCTGACATTCTGCCGGCTTTTCATTGTAAGGATCCTGCTATTCTTTGTGCTTTATTTCTCTGCAAAAATACGGATAAGCTCAATCAGCATAGCCTGCGCTTTCTCCATGCCTTCCACCGAGATGTGCTCGCATGCGCCGTGATAGCCTGCTCCGCCCGTCCCGATATTCGGGCATGGAAGTCCTTTGAAACTTAACACGGCTCCGTCCGTACCTCCGCGGATCGGGGCAACATTCGGAGTTAAGCCTACCCGCTTCATCGCTGTCTTTACATCTTCGATGAGGAACATGCAGTCCTTCAGGATCTCCGCCATGTTGCGGTACGCATCTTTGAGCGTCAGCGTCACAGTGCCCTCTCCGTATTTTTCGTTGATCGCATCCGCCGTCTTCTGAAGGAAAGCCTTGCGGTCAAGAAGCTTCTTCGCATCGTGATCGCGTACAATATAGGTCAGACGCGCATGCTCCACGCTGCCTTCCATCGCTGTCATATGGTAAAAGCCTTCATAGCCTTCCGTCGTCGCCGGCGTCTCGTCCTTTGGAAGCATATTCGCCAGCTCCATGGCAACGAGCTGCGCATTCACCATGATATCCTTTGCGGAACCCGGATGCACGTTGATCCCCTGAAATTCAAAGATCGCCGTCGTCGCATTGAAGGTCTCAAAGTTGATCTCATTTTCCAGATCGCCATCCATCGTATAGGCATACTGCGCGTCAAACGCCTCAATGTCGAAGCAGTCTGCACCACGTCCGATCTCCTCATCCGGTGTAAATGCAATGCTGATCTGCCCGTGCGGGATCTCTTCCCCGACGATCTGCTCCGCCATCGCAAGAATCTCCGCTACGCCCGCTTTATCGTCGGCGCCGAGCAATGTCGTTCCGTCTGTGCAGATGATCGTGCGTCCCTTCATATCCGCAAGATGCGGAAAGTCCGCTACCCGGATCACTCTTCCGCTGCCGCCAAGGACAATATCCTGGCCATCATAATCTTTTATGATCTGCGGATTTACATTCTCGCCGGAACTATCCGGCGAAGTGTCCATATGGCCGATAAATCCGACCTTTACTTTCTCCTCATATCCAGGAGTTGCAGGAATATGGCCATATACGTAGCACTGTTCATCCACGTAAGCATCGGCGATACCGATCTCCTTCATATCCTCCACCAGAACCTTTGCCAGATCAAACTGCCGGCTTGTGGAAGGTACTGTCTCATTAGCCTCATCGCTGGTCGTCCAGATCTTTACATATTTTAACAGTCTCTCTTCTACTCTCATCAGATTGCTTTTGTAACCTCCTTTAACCATTCTTTCTCATCCGCGTCCAGATATGGACCGATCGTGTCATAAACCCTCTGATGGTAAGCATTCAGATATTTCTTCTCTTTTTCTGTAAGAAGCTCCGAAATGACTCCATCCATATCATACGGGCAGAGTGTCAATGACTCGAATTCCATAAACTGACCGTACCCATTCTTTGTTCCGTTCTTTACAAGAAGTTCATTTTCAATACGGATACCATGTGATCCTTCTATATAAATACCCGGCTCATCCGTCAGCACCATACCCGCCTCGATCGGATGCATCTTATGATTTGCCGGAGCGATGTACCAGTAGAAGTCTGCCGGTCCTTCATGACAGGAGAGGATATGTCCGACTCCATGTCCTGTCCCGTGATCATAGTCAAGATCAAGCTCCCACATCGGCTCTCTTGTGAGAATGTCCAGATTACTGCCGGTACAGCCATGAAGGAATTTTGCCATTGCCAGGTCAAGGTGACTGCGAAGCACAGCTGTGTAATGCAGCTTCATCTCCTCTGTGATATCGCCAAGGATATAGGTACGTGTGATATCTGTCGTTCCGTTCGGATACTGTCCGCCGGAATCCAGAAGCAGCATATTTTCAGGCTCAAGCGGAATATCTGTCTCCGGCGTCGCAGCGTAATGAACGATCGCGCCGTGATGCGCATAACCTGCGATCGTCTCGAAACTCAGGTCGAACGCTCCCTGCTCTTTACGGAATTCCTCAAGCTTGTCGGCAACACTGATCTCCGTCATCGGAATCCTGCCGATATTCTTCTTCAGCCAGTAAGAGAACTTCGTGCAGGCAACGCCATCACTGATATGACACTGTATTGTATTGGCAATCTCCGCCTCATTCTTTATCGCTTTCATGATGACCGCCGGATTCTCCTGCTCGATTTTGACAACATCAGCCGGAATGTCCTTATAAAGTGCATAATTCATTCTCTGAGGATCGATCAGAAGCTTCACGTCAGAGGATAGCTTCTGTACATATTCATAAACATCGTTGTACGGTCTTACTGTAATGCCGCTCTGTGTAAACTCCGCCTGAATCTCTGCGCTCAGCTTGTCTTTATTGATAAAAAGAATCACCGCGTCCGTCTCGATCGCCGCATAGGACAAAACAACCGGCGTGTACTCCACATCATTTGCACGCATATTGAAGATCCATGAAACCTCATCCAAAGTTGTCACTACATGATGTGTGGCTCCATACTCATACATCTTCGCGCGGATCCTTCCGATCTTCTGCACTGTGCTTGCGCCTGTCTGCTCCAGCGTCAGTCTCCAGACCGGCGCCCCGGAAAGCGCCGGACGGTCTTCCCAGATGGAATCCAGCAGATCTTCGCCGTAAGCGATCTTACCATTCTTCGCCGCTATTCCAGCCTCAAGCTTCAGTCCTTCATCGACCGCAAGGACGCGTCCGTCAAACCCAACGGTTCCGCCCTCCGGAAGAACGTCAAGAATATACGCATCTGCAGATGGAACGCCCTCCTCTCCCATCTTAAAGAGTTCAATTCCGGAGCCCTCCAGCTGCTGCGCCGCCTGAATAAAATATCTTCCGTCTGTCCAAAGCCCTGCTGCATCCTTCGTCACTACAACCGTTCCCGCAGAGCCGTCGAATCCGGAAATAAATTCTCTCGCCTTAAAATGCTCTCCTACATATTCGCTCTGATGATAGTCTGCGGACGGGATCATATATACATCGATCCCCCGTCTTGCCATTTCTGCTCTCAGAGCCTCTATTCTTTCCGGAATGTTCATCGTCAGCCCCCTTTCAGATACAATTTCGATCATATGGTAATTATCTCCGTTAGACCTAACTATACTCCAAAGTACATGATTTTTCAATCAAAGATATGTCATCAATTTCCGATAATCAAGGTATTTCTCCCATTCTGTCCCTTCCAGCATCTTTCGAAGCCTTCTGGGATCGCCGCCGGACTGTTCGACCAGTTCCGCCGCCCTTTCATAACCGATCTCAGGGGCAAGGGCGGTCGCAATGACCGTCGATCGATCCAGATGCTCGCGGCACCGCTCCACATCCGCGGTTAATGGCTCGATACATTTCTCCCGGAAGATCGTGACCCCGTTTATCAGAAGCTCCAGACTTTCCAGAAGCGCATCCGCAATGAGCGGTGCAAATGCATTCAGTTCAAAATTGCCGGACGCCGCAGCCATTGAAACTGCCTGATCGTTGGCCATCACCCGGATCGCCACCTGCGTCATCATCTCCGGAATGACCGGATTCACTTTACCCGGCATGATCGTACTGCCCTTCTGCATCGCTTTCAGATGGATTTCCCCAAGTCCGCCGTGCGGCCCGGAATTCATAAGCCTGAGATCTGTTGAGATCTTCATCAGGTTCACGGCAAGCGCTTTTAACAGTCCCGAGACCTCTGCAAACACATCATTGTTCTGCGTCAGATCCACCGGATCCTCAGCACGCGCCAGTCCAAGTCCTGTCATTGTCCGCAGGCGCTCCACCGCCCGCCATGAGTATTTTCTCCCGGCATTACTTCCGACGCCGATCGCCGTCCCGCCGAGATTAACCTGACGCAGACGTTCCTCCACCTTATAGATGCGCCACCGGTCTCTTGCGATCGCCTGCGCATACGCGCCAAATTCCTGCCCAAGGGTCATAGGAACCGCATCCATAAGTTCCGTCCTTCCGAGCTTCACAATATCCTCGTATTCCTGCTCTTTTTCCTGAAGGCTCTCCTGAAGTCTGCTGCACGCATCGCTCAGCTGCCGGACAAGGCGGATGCTGGCAACCCGAAGCGCCGTCGGATACACGTCATTCGTGGACTGTCCCCGGTTCACATCATCAAGAGGATGCACGGCTTTCCCCAGGTATTCCGACGCCTTTGCGGCCACCACTTCATTGACATTCATATTCGTTGAAGTCCCGGCGCCGCCCTGAAGGGCATGTACACAGAACTGATCCTGATACTCTTCCTTTCCAACCTCTGTGCACGCCCGGATGATCGCATCCGCCATCGGTCCATCCATCAGCTCCAGATCCTTCTGAGCCTGGATCGCCGCCTTTTTCACATCCAGCATCGCCAGTATCAGATTCCGATCAACATATTTTCCCCCAAGCGCAAAATTCCGGACGGCCTTCTTAGTCTCTTCCCCGTATAAATTACACATGAATCTGACTCATGACCTCTCCAATGGCGTCATGGATGCACAGATCCGCCATTTTATCTTTCGCCGTCTCAGCCTTATTAATGACAACCAGATATTTCCCGCGGAAATAATCGATGAAGCTTGCCGCCGGGTAGACAACCAGCGACGTTCCGCCGATGATCAGCATATCCGCATGGGAGATTGCCTTTATCGCTCCATTTATCACGCCGGAATCCAGTCCCTCCTCATAGAGCACCACATCCGGCTTGATGCGTCCGCCGCACTCACATTTCGGAACGCCTTTGGAATTCTTTACATACGGAGCATCATAGAATTTGCCGCACCTCTGGCAGTAATTTCTCAGAATGCTTCCATGAAGCTCATAAACCTTTTCGCTTCCCGCCATCTGATGAAGTCCGTCGATATTCTGTGTCACGATCGCGGTAAGCTTTCCCGCCTTTTCCAGCTCCGCAAGCTTTATGTGCGCCGGATTCGGCTTCGCGTCCAGCGCCATCATCTTATCCTTATAAAATTCGTAAAATGCTTCCGGCATCTGCATGAAAAAGCTGTGGCTTACAACCTGCTCCGGCGGATATCTGTAATTCTGGTGATAAAGTCCGTCGCTGCTCCGGAAATCCGGTATCCCGCTCTCGGTTGAAACACCGGCGCCGCCGAAAAAAACGATCCGTTTGCTGTCGTCGATCATCTGCTGTAATTTTTCAATTTCTGCTGACATAGTTTCCTCCTTCTCGCAACTTTTCCTGTTCTACTCTATATCATACCACTCCATTGCAGGAATTGTAATCCGTATCGAAAAAATCCGGCCAGATTACGCATGATTTCTTATTGCGATATACGGACAGCGTATAAAAGTTATTTCAAAATACGAGAATACCGAGGTGCTCTAAAAGTATCTTTCCCCCGATGAGGATCAATACAACGCCGCCAACAAGCTCCGCGGTGGATTTATATTTAGTTCCAAAGACATTGCCGATACGGATGCCCGCCGCTGAGATTATAAATGTGGTGCATCCGATCAGACAGGCAGCAAAAATAATATTTACATTCAAAAAGGAAAATGTAATACCCACCGCCAGCGCGTCAATACTTGTGGCAATGGCCAGCGCAAGCATCGTTCCGACGCTGAAGGAATCATTCAGCGCCTCTACCTCTCCTCTGGATTCCCTTATCATATTTCCCCCGATCAGAACCAGAAGTATAAACGCGATCCAATGGTCGACACTGACGATCAGGGAAGCAAACTGGCTTCCAAGCAGATATCCAAGGGTTGGCATGAGCGCCTGAAATCCTCCAAACCACACGCCGACAGTCAGGGCATGTTTCCATTTCAACTGACGAACCGACAGACCCTTGCAGATTGAAACGGCAAACGCGTCCATCGACAGGCCTGTCCCGATCAGTAAAATATCAAATATTCCCATATAAAAAATCCTCCTTACCGTATTCCACAGCAACAGAGGATTCATACTTCAATATATATAGAGAGAGTCCACCTGTCGCCGACAGATAAGTCTCGCCATTTAAAATATAACCAGGAAAGATTCCAGTATGTTGACTATATTACGCACCGCGCTGACTACTCCCTTACATGTTCCTGTATTGTATCACGGGCCTTTCCGGTGAGTCAAGGCTAATATCCGTGCAGACTACGGCTCTTAATCCGATGAGATATCTACGCAGACTCCATCTCCTTGATGAGGTCGAACATCTCCTGCATCTGCGGCGTTACAAATTTATTCTTCCGCCGAAGGAGCTGACGCCAGCTTGTGATATTCCACTGCGGAATATCAAGCTTCACGATATTGCCCGTTTCCAGCGATTCCTTGCAGGAATAATCCGGAAGGAAAGAAATTCCCATCCCCTCCTCCACCAGACGGCAGATCAGTCCGGTGCTTCCAAGCTCCAGGTAAGGCTCAAGCTCCAGCTGGTCTTCCGCAAGGAAATTCTCAAGCTGATTCCGGTAGCTCATGCCCTTTTCCGTCATGATCATTTCATAATTCAACAGTTCTTTCGGATCGATATTCTTTTTATATGCAAGCGGATGATTCTTGCTTACGATAAAAAATGCTTCCGCCGGCGCTTCCATCACTTTGACCAGCTCATTTTTCACGATTCGCTCATCCAGCGTATAGATCATATCCACTTCATTATGCCGGAGCATACTGAACATATCTTCCTGGCCGCCGCTTCTTAAAACAATATTTACCAGCGGGCACTTCTCATGATACCTCTTTAAAAGCTCCGGAAAATAAGCGCTCCGGATGGATTCCGCCACCGCGATACGGAGCTGTCCTCTCACTTCCTGTTCCATAATATCGCTGACCGCCTGTTCCGCCATCAGCTTGATATTCGTCGCATAGCCAACCAGCTTCTCCCCCGCAGGCGTCACGCACACAGACCGTCCGACACGGTCAAAGAGCTTCACGCCAAGCTCATTTTCCAACTGCTGGATCTGCATCGTCACTGTCGACTGGGAATAACCCAGCTCGTGCGCCGTTTTGGAAAAGCTCTGCAGCTCCGACACTCTGAGAAATGTATTCAGTGTTCTTAATTCCATCTATGTCCCTCATTTCTTAGCGCAGCGGGCAGTCCGACCGGACTACTCTTTCTGCAATCCTGTTCAACCCGTTCTTATGGAGATAATTCTTCAGGATAATGATATTCTGTGATGCTTTCGGTCCGATGATGACGTCTGTGACCAGGCTTTGAAACTCTACGCCGTAATGTCTGCATCGTCTCCGGATATCAAAATTCATATATTCACGGATCTTGGCATCCATGACCTCGTAATGTATCTCCCCATATGGCGGAACCGCTTTCTTTTCAAAATCCGCCGCCGTCTGTCCGCTTTGCAATACCAGTGAAGAATCCGGCGAAACCGGGAACGTCATAAGCCGGATCTCCTGCTCGCTTTTGAAGGAATAATCCTTGTACGCGCCGGAACATGCCCAAAGGTTGCGGAACGCCGCTTCCCTCTCCTCACATTCTTTATCGGATATCGCCGCGTCTATCACCCGGTCCGGTAAGATCCGGACAAAATCGTAGTTTCGGAAATTTTTGCGGTAAGACACCTTCTCCAGAAGATACGGCTCGCGTATCTTCTCGAACAACTCCAGATCGAAGCCGATACTGACGCCCTTTCCATCGAAGCCATAACGCTCCCACTGCGCAGCGTCGTTGCGGAGCAGGGAAAAACTTGAGCCGTAGACATTTTCATTCTCCCTCTTTTTCTTCTGCTCCTCAAAAACCTGCCGGATCTGCGCTTCCTTTTTCGGATGCGCATCGACCAGCGCAGTCTCGATCCCGGAGACAAAGCTTAACATCTCCTGCTTATCGTTCATCCCCTTCGTGTTGCAGAGCCGAAGCTCGCCGTCTACCAAAATTCCATTTAACGCCGTAAAATTCGTATAATGCCAGATCTTTTTTCTCGCCATTTTCAGTTTCCTTTTCAAAAAATCCTGTTTGCACCAGACATTTACATTATAACGCACGGGAAGGTTATTTTCCACCAAAAACTACTTTCTTTAATGTATTAATTCAAAATAATTGATATTTTTACAGATTTTTTTAAGCGCTTCTTAAGGTTTTCTTCAGATTTCAGTCATACTCCTGTCACAATTCTTCTATATACTAATATCATCAACAAAAGACAAATGACTTTTTACATAGATATTCATTTTTCTCCCTCTTGCAGCCGGCAGCCAGCACCTGCCGGCTCCTTTATTTGCTTAAGTAATGAGATGGCGCGCCGCGCCTGCGGACATTATTTTTCCAGACTCTCCATCGCAAATAACGCTGCCCCGAGCGCCCCGACGATCTCCGGTTCCTCACAGATAAAAAGCTTTTCCCCGATCTTTTCCTCAACGGCCTTCACAACCCCCGGATTCTTGGCCACGCCTCCGGTCATCATAAACTCTCCTTCAAGTCCAACTCTCTTTAAGAGCGAAAATGCTTTTCCTGCAATCGCCTTATGAATCCCGTGGGCGATATCGCATTTTTCCTTATTTAACGCGATCAGCGAAATGACCTCTGATTCTGCAAATACCGAGCACATGCTGCTGATATCGATGTCCTCCTGCCAGTCAAGGGAGACCGGCCCAAGCTCGGAAATATCGATCTCCAGCGTACGCGCCATCATTTCCAGAAAACGGCCTGTTCCGGCAGCGCATTTATCATTCATCACGAAGTCGATGACCTCGCCCTGCTCGTTCAGCCGGATCGCCTTGCTGTCCTGTCCGCCGATATCCAGAATCGTGCGGATATTCGGATTAAAATAATGCGCTCCCTTTCCATGGCAGCTGATCTCCGTCACATTTTCATCGGCAAATCCGATGCTGACGCGCCCGTACCCGGTAGACACAATAAGATCCATATCTTCCTTTTTAAGTCCTGCTTTTCCAAGCACCTCATCCAAAATCCGGTCAGCGCTCTCGCCGCTCTTGGCGCCGGTGCGGACAACCGCCCACGCTACGATCTTCTGATCCTGATCCAGTATGACCGCATTGGTTGAGGTCGATCCGCTGTCAATTCCTAATACATACATTTTACCATCCTCCGATCTTTTCCTGCTCTTCTCAGTCGCCTGCGCTCCCTTTTTGATCCGCAGCGATTCCAAAAATGCCTCCACACGGGTACGTATCTGCCCCTCGCATTGGCGCGTTGCGTCAGTCTCCACCGAAAGGAGCGGAATATCTGCGTGCTCCTTGAGATATGCATATTCATAAGAATAGTTGTCGCAAAACTGTACTGTATGATAAATGATCCCATCCAGCCTGTCCCGGAAGCCTTCTATATAATTCTCACGGTTCACCGCCTTGACCATGCGCATACATGGAATCTGGTTCAAAAGCTCCTCCGCATAGGAAAATAAAAACTTCTCCGGGTCTGTTTTGTAGCTGCGGACGATCCCCGTACAGGTGAGGTCAAAAAGAATATCCACATGATGGTTTTCCAGCAGGTTTTTTACACCTTTACTGCATCTGGCGCCCATAAGGCCGACCCGAAGCTCGCCCGGCTTTCGCGGCGCGGTTTTCAGCCGACTCTCTTCTTCCTTCCTCTCAAGGATCTTTCTCAATTCCTTTTCATCAAAAACTTTCCCCGAAAAATCCTCATATGCCTTCACCATCTCAAGAATCCGTTCCTCAAAAAGTCCGCATGCAAAGTCATTGACCTTCCGCGGCACGTCCAGTATATAGATAAATTTGTCCGGAAATTCTTCCTTTAACGTGTCATAAAGCCTGCGGATGCTGTCGCAGCAGGTCGTCAGTATGACGCCCTCATAGTCTTTCTGTATCACGTCCTCCAAAACAGACTTTGCAAAAGAACAGATATTGGGATGCATTTTGACGTCCGCCTGATTAAAGTTTATGACAGACGGTTCGATCCTCGCAATCTCCACGCCCATAGACTCGAAAATCTCAACCGGCGTATATTTGCAGACATATCCGATCATGCCTCCTCGCCTCCTTCCAGATTCTTAATCATCTCCAAAAATGCTTCCAGACGGGTCTTGATCTGTCCGTCATGGCTGTTGCGCCGGTCCATGGCGTCCCCGTCGAGGATCAGCATCGGGATCTGACGTTTTTTCATTTCTTCCTTTAACAGCATAACGCCGCCGGAGGATTGTTTGCAGCCCCAGTGGCAGAAATGGATCACCGCGTCCGACTGAAGCTCCTCCACCATTTCACAGATCATCTCTACCTTCCGTTCGTAGGAGCCGTTGTATTTGTTCAGGATCATCTTCCTCGCAAGCGCCTGAAGCGGATGCTCCGTATCCAATTCCTCGGAATAATCCATATGGAAATCCATGCCCTGAATCTGATACTCTTCCCCAAGATTCAGATAATGCTTCAGGGTTTCCTGATAATACGGCAGAAGATGTACCCAGAAAATCTTCTTTCCTGTAAATTCCCTGCAGGAATCGATCTCCGTATTCATCGTCCGGAATATATCGAGCACCTCCTGAGAACCAATATTTAAGTGCGTTGCAAACAGCAGAAACATTTGCAGGGTCATGGTCGAAGGATAACTTTTATATTTTGTCTTTTTCAGAAATTCGTGAAGATTGCGGAAGGATTCATTTTCCCTGCGGAGGATCTCCTTTAAGTCCTCCATGCAGAATGACTTCCCCGTTTCCTGTTCCAGCTTCCCGATCAGTTCCTTTAGCTGGTCAACCACGTAAGCGACGCCCTCCTCGGAATACTCATGCGGGATATCGATGATGTATGTATCGATATCCATCTCGCCGGAAAGATACCGGAACGTATTGATATTCCCGTCACAGATCATGGACGTCGTAACCGCAAATTTCGGTTTCGGAATCAGTCCGGCCAGCACGGCGCCGATAAATGTTTTGTGATACGAGCACAGGGTCGTGGCGATCCCGTGATTCTCCGCATAATCAATGCAGGCGTCTTCGATCTGAAAGCCGGAAATGAATGAGGCGAGGCACTCGATCGATACGCACTCCAGGTCAAAGCACTGCAGGATCTCTACAGGCGTAAAAATATTCGTCCATGCATAGTTCTCCGGATCCTTCAGAGCCTTCCTCGTCCTGCCAAGCGCAAGCTCATTCAGCATCTTATACCCTTTGGGAATCCGCTTGTCTCCAAAATATTTCTGATGCAGTTCTTCATATTTCAGTCCAAACTGAAACATGGCAAATACCCTTTTCGGATTGCTTTCCACATTCTGCTTCATGATATTGGAATACTTTTTAATTATATCCATTTTTCTTTTCTCATCTCCTGATAAATTCTTGCCGCCGGGAGACCGACCACATTATAATAATCACCGGTAATTCCCTTCACATAGATAAAGGCTTTCCCCTGAATCCCATATGCCCCCGCTTTGTCCATCGGTTCTCCGGTCGCTATATATGCTTCGATCTCTTCCTCCGACATCGGATAAAAAGATACCTTCGTCTCCTCGGAAAACGTTTTCCGCCTGCGGATACCTTCCCCTGCTATACGGATCAGGGTCACGCCCGTAAATACGCTGTGCTCCCTCCCCTGAAGCTCCCGCAGCATCCGGGCGGCGTCAGCCTCATCCGCCGGTTTTCCAAGGATCTTTCCATCCTGCGCCACCACAGTATCCGCCCCGATCACAAGCACCGGTTCCGAACTGTCCATAAGCATCGGCTCAGGTCCGCCCATGAGCTTTCGCGCCGCTTCCTCCGCCTTCTGTTTTGACAGGGCTTCCACGACCTTCGACGGATCTGTATCTGCGATCACTTCCTCCCCAGCTGCCGGAAGGATCTCAAATTCCATTCCCATCTGTTCGAGAATTTCCTTTCTTCTTGGTGATTTTGACGCTAAAATTACTTTCATTTTCAAACTCCTTGATATACAAAGCTTTTTTGCAAAGAAAAACCTTCGCTAAAGTCCCTCCTGCATATATGACAATGGGAAACTGCTGCACATATATGCAGCAGTCCCGGATCCTGTTGTTATTCTTCTTTATTCTTCTTCTGTTTCTTCCGATGTTCCGGAATCCTCCCCGGATTCCTCTTCATCCTCAGATGCATCCTCCTCGGAATCCTCATCCTCAGCCTCTACTGCTTTGGCATTCTCCACAAGCCAGTCGGAAACCTTTTCCTGAAGGAAGCTGCTTCTCATTTCTTCCTTTGTCTTCTCTATTGCTTCATCCGATACCTCTGTTGTCCCGCTTTCTTCGTCAGAAACCTCCTCATCGGAAGTATCCTCCCCGGAATCCTCATCTGTATCCTCCGTGTCATCGCTGTAATAGTATGCGGCATAATCCTCGATCAGGTCATCTGTGCTGTCATATCCGTCCTCTTCTGCCAGCTCCTGGAGCTTTTCATCAAATTCCTCATCCGTAATCTCCAGACCTTCCTTTTCCGCGATATACTCACATACCATCTGCATTTTCAGAGTTTCCTTCGCGCTTTCCTCGATCTCCTCGTCAAACTCTTCCTCTGTCTGTCCGACCTGATCCAGATAATCGCTCATCTCCATCCCATAATACATCGTGATGATCTGCTCATAATAGTCTTTGGACTCCTCTTTCAGTTCCGAAAGCTTATCCTCATCATACTCGGTGATCTCAGCCTTGTCCAGTACTGCATCCATGACATTGTCGGCAAAGGTAGCTTCCGCATCCTGCTGATTCTCCGCCTCAAGCTCTTCGCGGACTTCTTTCTTATATTCCTCTACAGTCTTAGAGTTCTCAGATACCGATTTGACAAAATCATCGGTGAGCTCCGGAACATCTGTCTGTGAGATAGAATTGATCTTGATGGCAAATACCGTCTCCTTTCCGGCTAAATCTTCATTCATGGAATAATCCTCCGGGAAAGTCACCGTAATATCAAATTCCTCTCCCTTCTCATGTCCGATCAGCTGCTCCTCAAATCCCGAAACAAAATCACCGGAACCGATCTCAAGATCATAACCTTCGGCGGATCCGCCGTCGAACTCTTCCCCGTCCAGCGTCCCTGTATAGTCGATATTTACCGTATCTCCATCCTTCACGGCGCGATCCGTGATCTCCGTCGTCGTTGCATTCTCCTCCAGGGTGGACTGGATCATATCCTCCACATCCTCATCCGTCACCTCATCTGCGGTGACCTCCGCAACTTCGATCCCCTTATAATCAGACTGAGCGAGTTTGACATTGCCGGAACTGCTTCCGCACCCTGTGAACACCACTGCCGCGCAGCAAATACTCAATAATATTGTAACAATCCTTTTCTTCATCCTGAATACCTCTTCTAAAACCAGCTGCCCTCTGTGTACAAAGAGCGCCCCTTCTGTTTCTTTCTGTGTCAGTCGACACATCAACGGCTACATTCTAACACATTTTTCCGCCGTTTTAAAGTTTTTTGGAAGAGTTCACAATTCTTTCACCGCTTACAGATCTACGGGTATTCTTTTATAAACAGGAAATGCACCGCGCTGGGAATTGTAAGAATACCCTCGATTTTTCTTGCGCTCCAATTAAAACAATGGTAAAATACTTAGCGTGCAGAAAACAAATATACATACAAATAGAAAAGGAGGGGACTTATGAGTAAATTTATGATTGTTCTTCTTATAATACTTGTTGTCCTGATCGCCGCAATGATCGTCCTCTATTTCCTCGGCAAGAGAATGGAGAAGAAACAGGCAGAAGCTGACAAGCAGATGGCGGCTGTTGCACAGACAGTACCGATGCTGATTATTGATAAAAAGCATATGAAATTAAAAGAAGCCGGATTACCATCCGTTGTCCTTGAGAACACGCCAAAGTATATGCGCCGTTCCAGGGTTGCCATTGTCAAGGCCAAGGTCGGGCCGAAGATCATGACTCTGATGTGCGATGAAAAGATCTATGATCTGATCCCTGTCAAGAAGGAGGTCAAGGCAACCGTGAGCGGTATCTATATCACGGCTGTAAAGGGCGTCCGCGGGTCGCTTGAAACACCGGATCCGAAGAAGAAAAAGGGCATCATGAACCGGATGCGTAATTTCGTCGATAATAACAGAAAAGCCTGAATCAGATGCAATATCCCGCCAGCCGACATTATATATGCACGGTTGGCGGGATATTTTTAATACTATTCTGTTTTAAACTTCTGCGGTGCTCCTTGACTGAACACAGATCTGAATGCTGCATTCCGCCATCGGCTCGCAATTCACATCCAACTCATACGAAATATGGATATCCATACGATCCTTGTCCTCGTCAATCTCAATACTCTCAGCCGTAACCCCCATCATCATCTCCCCAAACGGAGTCTGATAGCAGTTCGTGCGCGTCCTGCCAGGCTCAAAGATCATAAGCGAATTGACAAGACCTTTCTTTTTTACTTCGACGACCGGACCCTCTAAGATCCTGATCTGATTCTTCGTATGGCCTGCAAAGCCCTCCGTAACTTCATCATAAATGATGTAATGCTTCCCATTTTTAAAGAAATAGTCCGCAGGAGCAGTAATTTCAACGGTATCATTCTGTCTTTCTCCGTCCTCAGCGTCCATGAACTGGAGTCCTGAAATTGTAACCAGCACTTCCTTTGTCATGACATCTACCTGGATAACCTCTTTGCAACCAGAAGCTGATACTCCGGAAGCTCCTTCTCCATAGCAAGAGCCTCATCGATATCGAAATCGCGGTACTCGCCGTTCTTGTAACCGACAACCCGATTAGACTTCCCTTCGCAAAGAAGATCCACCGCTTTAGCGCCCATGATGGACGCGTATACACGATCCTTACAGGTCGGACTTCCGCCGCGCTGCATGTAACCAAGGATCGTTGCCCTTGTCTCAACGCCGGTTCTCTCCTCAATCCGCTTTGCCATGCTTGTGGAATGTCCGATTCCCTCAGCATTGATGATGATGTGATGCTTCTTTCCGGAGGCTTTACGCTTCAGGATGCGTTCAACGATCTCATCCTCGCTCGGATCACCTGGTTTCTCAGGGAGAAGAACCTCCTCGGCGCCGTTGGCGATCGCGCACCAAAGCGCAATATATCCGGCATCACGTCCCATAACCTCGATGATCGAGCATCTTTCATGGGAAGTAGATGTATCACGGATCTTGTCAATCGCCTGCATAGCTGTATTGACTGCCGTGTCAAATCCAATCGTAAACTCTGTACAGGCAATATCCAGATCGATCGTTCCGGGCAGAGCAATCGTATTGATCCCCTGCGCAGCAAGCTTCTGAGCGCCGCGGAAAGAGCCGTCACCACCAATAACGACAAGACCGTCGATCTCATACTTTCTACAGATATCTGCTGCCTTCTTCTGATAATCCAGTTCCTTAAATTCCGGACATCTTGCTGTCTGAAGGATCGTTCCTCCGCGCTCGATGATCTCGGACACATCCCTGGAATCCATAACCATGATCTCCTGATTCAGAAGACCTGCATAACCTCTTCTGATACCCCTGACCTTTACACCGCGCGCAATCGCAGTTCTTACAACTGCACGTATCGCAGCGTTCATCCCCGGAGAGTCGCCTCCACTTGTCAAAACACCAATTGTCTTAACCTTATTTTCCATGTCGAACCTCCATTTTCTTCCAGTAGAATATTTCATGATTGTTAAATGATAAACATTAACTCAAAAACATCATATCTCATTTATCCATGCTTTGCAATACCTTTTTCTACGACCCGCACACGCGCTTCTCCGTAGCTGGCGTACAATTTTTGAAGCAATTCTTTCCCGGCATTCACATTCTGGTTTTCAGGAAAACGCCTGACGGCTTTCTCTTTTGCACAGTACACGATCACTCTGTCGCGCCCCTCGGAGTCGCGAAGAAGCTGATCCAGATCAGCGGCGTCCGCAAGGTAAGAGGCTTTCTCCGGATACTGGATCCAAAGCTCCCTGACCGTATCTTCGAATGGAATGATGCGCTCGCAGATCAGCTTGCTGGCCTTTTCATCCTCCTCGGATACGCGCCCCTCTACGAAAACCTTGCTGTCGGCATTCAGATAACTCTGGTTACGCTCATAGTCCTTCGGGAAAACAACGACCTCCACCGTTCCGAGAAGATCTTCAATCGTCACGAAAGCCATGACCTTGTTATTCTTTGTATATTTTATCGTTTTATCCGCGATCATGCCGCCAATGATCTCTTTTGCGCCGTCCCTGACTTTTGTATGTCCGGATTCCTCATCGTATTGAAAATCCATGCTTGTCGCCGATATGCTTCTTTTCCATTTTTCTTCATAATCATCCAGCGGATGGCCGCTGACATAGATACCGAGCACATCCTTTTCAAAGGCAAGCAGCTCTTCTTTTGGAAATTCTCCGACGTCCGGAAGGCGTATTTCAAATTCTTTTTTCTGTTCATCATCCACAATATCAAAAAGGGAGAGCTGCCCTTTCATAGAGGACTTCCTTTCCCGCGCAAGCTCATCCACGATCTGTCCATACACCAGAAGGAACTGCTTTCTCGTTCCCTCAAAGCCGTCAAAGGCGCCGGATTTGATAAAATTCTCGATGGCGCGCTTGTTGACCTCGCTGCCTGACATCCTTTCGATGAAATCCCGGAGGTTCCGGAATTCTCCGCCGCGCTTCCGCTCAGAAACGATCGCCTCGATCACCGGCCTGCCGACGCCCTTGATCGCTCCAAGACCGTAGCGGATAGCATTCCCATCCACGGAAAATCTTCCCTCGCCGCGGTTGATATCCGGCGGGAGTATCTGTATTCCCATCTCCCTGCAGCTGTAAATATACCCTGCAACCTTCGGCGGATTATCCATGACAGACGTCATGAGCGCCGCCATAAATTCGACCGGATAATAATATTTGAGCCACGCTGTCTGATAAGAGACAACCGCGTACGCCGCGGCATGGGATTTATTAAAAGCATATTTTGCGAAATCAGTCATCTCGTCGAAGATGTGGTTCGCAGTCTGCTCGCTGATGCCATTTGCCACGCACCCCGGAACTCCCTCCTCCGGATTGCCGTAGACAAAGTTCTGTCTTTCCCGCTGCATGACGTCGCCTTTTTTCTTCGACATCGCGCGCCGCACAAGATCGCTTCTGCCAAGCGTGTAACCTGCCAGGTCACGCACGATCTGCATCACCTGCTCCTGATAGACGATACAGCCGTATGTTGGCGAAAGGATCGGCTCAAGCTGAGGGCATTCATATGTAATGTCCTCCGGATGTTCCTTCCCTTTGATATACTGAGGGATGAAATCCATCGGTCCCGGACGGTAAAGGGAAATCCCGGCTATGATATCTTCAAGGCTTCCCGGCTTCAGTTCCTTCATGAAGTTCTGCATACCGGTACTCTCAAGCTGGAATACGCCGTCCGTCTTTCCGGTTCCTATAGACGAGAGCACCTTTGGATCCTCATAATCGATATCATCCATGGAAATGGTTTTTCCGGAGCTTTTCTGTGCCATATCCACCGCATTCTGGATCACCGTCAGCGTGCGAAGGCCGAGGAAATCCATTTTCAAAAGACCCAATTCCTCCAGCGTGGTCATCGTAAACTGCGTTGTGATGGAACCGTCCGAGGCACGGGAAAGCGGCACATACTCATCCACAGGCTTCTGACTGATCACAACGCCGGCCGCATGCATAGAGGTGTGGCGCGGAAGTCCTTCCAGACGCTTGCTCATATCGATCAGATATTTCACCTGCGGATCCTCCTCATACGCTTTGCGCAGCTCCGGATTCTTTTCGAGCGCCTTATCTATTGTAATATTAAGCTCCTGCGGTATCATCTTGGAAATGCTGTCGCAGAAAGCGTAAGGATAATCCAGTACGCGCCCGACGTCGCGGATCACGGCGCGCGCCGCCATAGTACCAAATGTCACGATCTGCACGACCCGGTCTTTGCCGTATTTGCGTACAACATAATCGATGACCTCCTGCCGTCTCTCAAAACAGAAGTCCACGTCGATATCGGGCATGGACACCCGCTCCGGGTTCAGAAAGCGCTCGAACAAAAGGTTGTAACGGATCGGGTCAATATTCGTGATCTCAAGACAATAGGACACAACGCTCCCTGCAGCCGAGCCGCGGCCCGGTCCTACCATGATGTTGTTGGATTTCGCATAATTGATAAAATCCCATACGATCAGGAAATAATCCACATACCCCATCTCACGGATGACATTCAGCTCAAATTCCAGCTGCTTTTGAATCTCCGGATCATTGTTGTAACGCTTTTTGAATCCTGCAAAGCAGAGCTTGTTCAGATATTCCCACGACGACATCCCGTCCGGAACCGGATATTTCGGGAGCTTTGTCACGCCGAATTCGATCTCCACATGGCACCGGTCCGCGATTTTCTGCGTATTTTCCAGCGCCTCCCGCGCATAAGGGAAGAGCCCGGCCATCTCCTCCGGGGATTTCACATAGTACTGTCCTCCCTCATACCGCATACGGTTCTCATCCGAGACCTTTTTCCCGGTCTGAATGCAGAGCAGGATATCGTGCGCCTGTTCATCCTCCGCATACGTGTAGTGTACGTCGTTCGTCACCACCAGCCCGATCCCTGTCTCCTGCGAAAGCCGCATAAGCTGGGGATTTACCTGCCCCTGCTCCGGGATCCCATGGTCCTGAAGCTCCAGAAAATAGTTCCCCTCTCCGAAGGTATTCCTGTGCCAGAGAGCCGCCTCCTTCGCCTCCGCGTACATGCCGCGTGTAAGCAGCCTCGGAACCTCCCCTGCAAGGCACGCGCTCAATGCAATGATGCCCTCATGATATTCCGCGAGAATCTCCCGGTCTACGCGGGGCCGGTAATAATATCCGTCCACAAAACCTTTGGACACGATCTTCATAAGGTTTGCATAACCTGTATTATTCTCTGCCAGAAGCACAAGATGGTAATATCTGTCATCCCCGGTACTCTTCTCACGGTCAAATCTGGAATTCGGCGCCACATAGACCTCGCATCCGATGATCGGGTTGATGCCCGCCGCCTTCGCCGCCCGGTAAAAATCAATGACGCCGTACATCACGCCATGATCCGTGATCGCAGCGCCTGTCATTCCCAGCTCTTTTACGCGGGATACATATTCCTTTATCTTGTTGGAACCATCCAGAAGGCTGTACTCCGTGTGGACATGGAGATGGGCGAATGGTATGGAATTGTTTGGTTCATTTATCATATTATCAGACATTGTTTCACTCCATGTATTTTATAGCGCATCCCTGAACTTTTTGGACAAAAGGTCGTTCCGGATAAACACTCTATTTCCTTTTCAGCCGTATACTCTTCTCCGTGATCTCGATCTCCCCGCGCTTTAACAGCCGTCCGACGGCGCGCTTAAAGGCATTTTTGCTGAGTCCAAGCTCATTTTTGATGCGCTCCGCATCTGCCTTATCTGTAAATGGAAGCTCGCCCTTTCTGCGCTCAAGCTCCTTTAAAATAAAAAGCGCATCCTTCTCCATCTGCTCCGGAATCTTCTCCCGGACACTCAAAGTCAGTTTGCCGTCCTCCCGCACCTTGACGATCCGCGCCTGTACCGTCTCCCCGACGTTCAGACTTCCGAACGCTTCCCGCTTCGGGATCAGCGCAGAATATTGATTGTCCACAGCGACAAATACCCCAAATTCCTTTGATGTATCATAAATAATGCCGCTGACATGATCGCCCTCTTTGTACGGACTGTCCGATGAAAGCTCATGGTACACCTTCATCGTGGCGCACAGCCGCTCACTCTTATCTATGTACAGGGACACAAGACAGGAATCCCCTTTCTGTACCTTCGCTGTCTGCTCGCGGTACGGGAGGAACAGATCCTTCTCAAGCCCCCAGTCCAAAAATGCGCCCATCTTATTCACATCCACAACCTTCAGCACAGCCAGTCCGCCCATTTCCAGAAGCGGCGTATGGGTTGTCGCAATCAAACGATCCCTGGAGTCTTTATATAAAAAGATCTCCACCGGATCTCCCGGCTTTATGCCTTCCGGAACCTGTTTGGCCGGCAGAAGAACGTGTTCCTCCGCTGTACCGAGATAAACGCCAAAGTCTACCTGTTTTTCTACTGTTAATACCTGCTTCTTTCCTAATTGTAAATTCATATGTTCCTCCCGTGCCGCATTCGCAGCGTTATTATTTTCAGAAATATCTCACTCACAGACCAAATTCCACCACTGCATATGTCTTTCCTCCGGCATTGCACAGGTTCACATAGAACTGCTCATCCTTCCATGCCGTTTTCGGATAGATCACATCTCCCTGCATAGCCGACAACTTAAATTCCACTCGCATCTGGCGAATCTTTTCCGGATCCGTGACATACTCAAGAGCAGCCTCCACATATTTTCCATTATTCATATGCCCGTTTGTGTCGATAAAGCTTCTCCGGACCGGAAATGGTTCCAGTTCCTCCCAATCCTCCGGCGTTTTGATCTTGCGGGGCGCATACTCCATCTCAAGCGGCTCTTCTATTCCATATGCCTGTATCATCTCCGCAGACGGGCGGGTCGGCCTCATTTTCTTCATATCCATGAAGCTCCAAATGGAATTTGCGTATGCGAGGAGCTCCCCGTCCTTCGTCTTCATCGTAAAGTTACGGACGCCAATAAACTTCTCAAATCTGGTTGCCCATGTACTCACAACGATCTCCTCATGCCCTTTCGGATAACGCTCTGCCTGAATCTGCCAGGAATTTAAGATCCATGCGGTTCCTTCCTTCCAGTGTCTCTCCACGTTATACCCGATCGAATCCGAATGGAGCGTACAGCAATCCTGAAAGAAATTCACAATCCCATACATATCCAGCTTTCCGGTACACGAAGCCTCACTAAAACGTATTTTTTCTTCTATTGTAAACATTTTATCCTTCTTTCAAATCCATGACCTAAAGAAAAAACCAGCGGATCTTGAAACCGGACGCCGCCGTCAGCGTTTCATAATCGTCCTCAGATAAGACCGATTTTATCTTTTCTTTCCCATCCTCCGGGACGACGGCATGTACCGCATCCGTGAAGCAAAGATTCGGATAGAGCACGCACCACCAGTTATGTCCCTCTGCCGCTCCGATACCGATACGGAGCGCGTGATAGGTTCCCGCCGGAAATGTCACATCCCCGTAAGTCCGTTTCGGGAAATAGCAGTCTGTCAGCTCTGCATTTACACCATATTCGTATCCTTCGTCGATAATCTTCTGCCTTGCGATATCTTCAAGCTCCGATAAATGCTCCGCAACCCAGCTTTCCGTCTCCCGAAGATCCGCATTCTCCGGAAGCTCTTCCTGCAAAAAGGCAAGCGCCGCGTCGCGAACCTGCAGCTTCAGCTCCTGGTCGCCGTCGCTGTCACTGTTTGCAAGCACATGAAACCGGAGGACTTCTCCCGCAATTTTGCTCTGCGCCCTGGCCTCCGCGGCCATGTCCGTCTTCCACACTGCAAAAAATGTTCCCAGAAGTCCCGCGGCGACCGCAATGGCAAGAGCCGCCGCCTTTGGATATTCCTCAAAGATCCTGTACAGCTTTTCTTTTATCCTCTTCATTACTATGTACCTCCTTTGATAATGGGAGTATACACAGCTTTTCTCATCTTTATTCTATAAATCGGATTTCTTTTCAGTTCTTTTTCCGGATATTGTCCGTAACCGCCGTCTCCTGAATGTCAATGTGCCTGCGGATCAGGCGGACCGTGTCATCCTTGCGCTTCTCTTCGATGAGCCGGATCATATCCCGATGCTCCTGACTGAGCTGTTCGCGAAGCTCTACCTGCTTTAAGCATTCCACGCGGTAACGGTACATCTGTTCGCGCAGATTGTTCAGCATGGAGATCAGCTTCTGATTTCCTGTTGCAAGATATATGATATCATGAAACTTCTCGTCCGCCTCGGCAATCTTCGTCACATCCCCATCCTTCAGCACATCAACAAAGTCCTGCTCGGCTTTGCGCATCTGTTCGATCTGTTCCGGCGTGATGCGGTCGCATGCGAGAGAGCCTGCCAGCTCCTCCAGCGCTCTGCGGACCTCCAGAACATCTCTGAGACTCTGCTCGGAAATATCTGCTACCTCCGCGCCCTTTCTCGGGATCATCAGCACAAGCCCTTCCAGCTCCAGCTTGCGGATCGCCTCGCGGATCGGCGTCCGGCTCACCCCCAGCTTATTGGCAAGCTGAATCTCCATCAGACGCTCGCCCGGCTTGAGTTCCCCCCGCAATATTGCCTGCCGGAGTGTGTTGAACACAACATCCCTCAGCGGTAAGTATTCATATTTATTTACCTGAAAATCTGTCCCCATTATCTTCCTCTCCTTACATTGTAAACCCCGGTCAGATAGATCTGCTTCGTCAGCGCCTGATTCTTCACGGCCTGATAAGCTGTTTCCGCTTTATCCCTGTCGTCAAAAAGGCCAAATACCGTCGGCCCGCTTCCACTCATCCTCGCGCCAAGAGCCCCGTTTCTCACCATCGTCTGACGGATCTGTTCGATCACCGGGTATTCCGGTATCGTTACACGCTCCAGAATATTTCCCATCGACTCTGCGATTCCGCGAACGTCCTGCGCACGAAGTCCGGCGATCACGCGATCCACATCCGGATGAGCCTCCGCCCCCAGATCATTCACATGAAGATTCTCATAAACAAATCCTGTTGACACGCTGATCGGGGGCTTTGCCACCAGCACATGGCAGTCCGGCATCGGCGGAAGCGGCGTCAGCTTCTCTCCGATCCCTTCGGCCAGCACCGTCCCTCTCATCAGGCAGTACGGCACGTCTGCCCCAAGCTTCACGCCGCGATCCATCAGTTCCTGCTGTGAGAGCCCCAGTCTGAACATCCGGTTCATGCCAAACAGCACCGCCGCCGCATTTGTGCTGCCGCCCGCCATTCCTGCCGCCACCGGAATGAATTTATTCAGCCTGATATGCACGCCGTCCGGAATATCAAATTCATCCTTCAGAAGCTTTGCAGCCTTATATGCAATATTCCGCTCGTCGGTCGGAAGGTAGAACAGATTCGTCTCAAGCGTGATACTGCCCGACCTGTTCCGGTCCATTGTCACCCGGTCATACAACATAAGCGTCTGCATCACCATCTTCACCTCGTGGTAGCCATCGTCCTTCCTTCTCAAAACGTCCAAAGAAAGATTGATCTTGGCACGTGCGCGTAACTCCAAATGTTTCATCCCAAAACCTCTCTTATGTTCCTGATACTTCCCAAGTGTAATCTACATCAGTTTGCACTTTGTATACACTATACGTTCAGTATACAAGATGTTTCCTTAAAAATCAACAACTTATCTCCCGGTTTCACCGATTCCTCCTGCAAATGATTGGCCTCCATAATGGATTCCGTCGTTGTTTGATATTTTTTCGCAATATTCCAAAGTGTATCGCCTCTGCAGACCATGCACCCTGTAATTCCCGGAACTGCGTCCTTCTCCTCCCGGGTCATCTCCTCCCATGAGATATCCGCGATCATCTGCATAACATTTCGTTTCAGGAAAAAGCATTCCACAGCAGCGCTTGCCTTTACCTCCACCTCCTCGCCGCCAGAAAGACCGACTGCGATCTGCTCCGGCGACACCGAAAGATCATAGATCGGCTGGCCGCCGTCATCCGGCGTCTCCAGAACCGTAAGAAACGGGACGTCCCCTTTCCACACGCCAAGCGGCATACGGTCATCCGACCGGATATAGAGAAATGTCAGCTCCAGGATTCCTTCCACATGAAGTCCGTCCTGCCTTATCTGCGTATGCTCCACATGCATTTCCCCGCTGCTGTGACAGATCTGCAGGATCTCATCCTTTAGTTCCGGGAGCTGGATCCGCTCGTTTACTTTACAGCGGGCATGATTCCGAAGAAGCAGTTCGTCGAAAATGCGTTCCTCCTGCTTTACCTTTGTGTGGCATCCCGGGATATACAGATCCTCCAGAATCGTCTCCTCTTCCTCTTTATAGATCTGAATCCGAAGCTCTACGGTTCCTTCCACCCCAAGGATACGAAACTCCCCGTCCTCATCCATTCGCGCCTCCAGATCTGCATCTGCAAGCGTATATGTAACATGAGGAAACCGGTCCGTATCCGCGCCGTCACACTCCACCTTTGCCTCAAAGGGCTGGCTCTTTTCTATCCAGTCCATACGATTTTCCCCGGACTGATAAAGACAGAAAACCTGAATATTCCCGCGTATCAAAAGCAGTTCCTCCTCCAGCCGCTGCTCCACGCCCTGAAGACGGATCTCTTTCCAAAGAATATTCCCGATATTCTCCTTCGTCCCCGGAAGCTCCACCTCTTCTTTGATGCGGAACTGATCCTTTTTGTCCGTATGAAGATGCAGAAGCCGTCTTTTCGATTTCTTCATGCAAACCTTCTCCATGCCTTCCATATTATAAGGAAGTTCCTCCTCCGTATCTGTTTCCGCGGAAAGCTCAAAATCCACCAGTGCACGAATGGAGATTTTGCGCGAATGGATCATAGATACGTTAAAATCCATCTTTGGCTGCTTCACATAGAACGTTTCCTTACGCTCCCCGATATACACATTTTCCTCAAACGGAAGATTCCCCTCCAATGACTCAAAATGCTTTTCTCCATCGTCCGTCAGATATAAAATATGAAACTGCAGACGACCGCGCAGGCACATATGGTTCTCCGTGCGCTTCACCTCCTCCACCCGGATCCTGCCTGCGCTGTGCGCGATTGCCGCCACATCCGGCTTGCTGTCCGGTACATTGTAATCATCATCGATCTGCATCTGATCCCCGACCGGAATACCGACCGTAAGATGGCGGATCTTCTTTGTCAAAAGCTCCATATTCGACGCCCCCTTTTCCAGGATTTTCCTGGATCATTGAAATATCACCGACTTATCTGTCTCCTCCATCATGACCGCAATCCACGGCCATGTGTCTGCTTTCACCACCTTCTCATCAGGCTTTGGCCCCACCAGTTCCGCCAGAAACCGGATCTGCGTCTTCCCCTCGCTGCACTCATTGATGCGGATACTGTAGCCGCTCGTGTCCTGTTTCCCGAATCCAACTGCAATATAAAGATACCCCTGATCCATATACGTAAGCTGAAACGGTTCGCTCTTTGCATCGTCAATCCGGGAAAGGAATTCCTCCGGAAGCTCCTCCTCCGTCGCCACGGTAAAATCGATGTCCCTGATCTTATCCTCCTTCGCAGTTTTTATACCGCAGCCCGAAAGCGCGGCGGCTATCATCAGCATGAACATAACAGACCGTATTTTCCCCATAGAACCTCCTGCATGATGGTTCTCTACTATCCTATTAATTGCGGCACAAAAAAAGAACCGCCCGGTCTCTGCAATATGTTCAGAGAACCGCGCTGTTCTTCTCAATCGTCCTTTGGATCAGTTCCCGGCACTGCTGCGGAAGCTGCCGGATCTCCTTTTTCGTGAGTCCTTCCGTCTCTATCGGCTTGCCGTATTCGATCACAACATGTGTTTTCTTTACAAATGGAATATGCTTCTCAAACATCTCGATCGTATTGTTCATACTGATCGGAATGATCGGACAGCGCGTCCGTTCCGCGATCTTGAATGCTCCGTCCTTAAATGGAAGCAAGCTCAGCTCCTCCCCCTTATTGCGGGTTCCCTCCGGGAAAATACAGATCGAGACGCCCGCCTTTACATACTGGACGGCGGTAAGTATCGTCTTCAGGCCTTCCTTTGGATTATCCCGGTCAAGAAAGAGGCAGTACAGCCGCTTCATCCAGATATTCAGGATCGGAAATCTCTGCATCTCCTTTTTGGCGATAAATCCGGTCAGTCCCGGACAGCGGGAATAGGTCAGAAGAATATCAAAATAGCTTCTGTGGTTTCCTATGTAGAGAACAGCTCTGTCCTTCGGAACATTTTCCTCGCCGATCACGGTCAGCTTCACGCCTGATACAAGGAGCATCAGCTTAAACGTGTACTGCACAAGGCGCAGCGATGAAATGTCCCGCAGGCGCGGGTTGAACCTGCCGATAATCCATTCCAGCGCCAGCACCGGGATGAAAAAAATTAAATATGCTAATAAAAGAAGCACAATGATGATCGTACGAACCATAGTCCACCTCGTCCTCTCTCTTCCATTTTTTACACTGAGGGTATTATAACATTAAAAAGACACTGTTGGAAGACTCTTTTCCTTTTACATTTCTATGACACAGTGCTATAATTAGGAGAAATATTTTGAACAAACGGAATCTTGTGGAGGCATTATTATGGCAAGGAACTTAACTTTATTAACGGATCTGTACGAATTGACAATGATGCAGGGATATTTTGAGCGCAAGGATAATGAGACTGTTGTCTTTGACGTGTTTTTCCGCTCCAATCCATGCGGCTCCGGCTACTCTGTGGCGGCCGGTCTGGAACAGGTGATCGACTATGTAAAGGGACTGAACTTTACGTATGATGACATCGTATATCTTAGAAACCTGCATATTTTTACCGAGGATTTCCTCAATTATCTTGGCGGCTTTCATTTCACAGGCGATATTTACGCAATTCCGGAGGGCACGGTCGTATTTCCTATGGAACCGCTTGTAAAGGTTGTTGCCCCGATCATGGAGGCGCAGCTTGTTGAAACTGCAATTCTGAATATCATCAATCACCAGAGCCTGATCGCTACCAAGGCTTCGCGCGTTGTCTATGCTGCAGAAGGCGATGGTATTATGGAATTTGGACTTCGCCGCGCGCAGGGACCGGACGCAGGCATTTACGGCGCGAGAGCCGCGATCATCGGAGGCTGCGTCGGAACCTCCAATGTTCTGGCCGGACAGATGTTCGACGTTCCGGTCATGGGAACGCACGCCCACAGCTGGATCATGAGTTTCCCATCCGAGTACGAGGCATTTCGAACATACGCCTCTCTCTACCCGGATGCCTGCTGTCTGCTGGTCGACACCTACGATACGCTCGGTTCGGGCGTGCCGAATGCGATCCGCGTCTTTCAGGAGATGCGCGACGCCGGGATCCAATCCAAATCCTACGGAATCCGTCTCGATTCCGGCGATCTTGCATATCTCTCCAAGAAAGCGAGAAAGATGCTGGATGCGGCCGGATTTACGGATGCCTATATCGCAGCGTCCAGCGATCTGGACGAATATCTGATCCATGACCTGAAGATCCAGAAGGCCGCGATCTCTTCCTGGGGCGTAGGAACAAACCTCATCACCTCCAAAGGCTGTCCGTCTTTCGGCGGTGTGTACAAGCTTGCCGCGATCAAAAAGGAAAACGGCGCATTTGTTCCTAAGATCAAGCTCTCTGAGAATACGGCGAAGATCACCAACCCGGGCAATAAGACCGTTTACCGCATCTACGAGAAGGCAACCGGCAAGATGAAAGCCGACCTTATCTGCTTTGCAGATGAGAAATATGATACGGAGAAGGATCTTACCATTTTCGATCCGATTTCGGTATGGAAAAGGACTTGTTTCGAGGGCGGCTCCTATACGATGCGTGAAATCCTTGCCCCGATCTTCATTAAGGGCGAATGTATTTACGAAAGTCCGTCTGTCAAGGAAATCGCCGCATATTGTGTGCGTGAGAAGGACACGCTTTGGGACGAGGTCAAACGACTTGTAAATCCGCATAAAATATATATTGACTTATCGGATAAATTGTATAAAGTAAAAACGGAATTATTAAATGAAATGAGTAAGGGGAATACGGAATCCCCGGAATTAAAGGAGATTATTTAGTTATGAAAGTGATTGTTTTGGCTGGTGGTTACAGCACCGAGCGCGATGTATCCCTGATATCCGGCAGCGTGATCTGCAAAACTTTAAGGGAAAACGGGCATCAGGCATATCTTCTGGATCTTTACCTGGGGCTGCCGGACGCACCGGAGAACCTTTCCGATGTATTTGACCGGAAGGATGGGGGACTTGGAATCGCCGCCGGAATTTCCGCGTCGGAACCTGACCTTGACGCTCTGAAAGCTTCCCGTGCGGACCAGTCGGATTGTCAGCTCGGCCCCCATGTTATCGAACTCTGTAAGCTTGCTGATATTACGCTTCTGGCGCTCCACGGCGGGATCGGCGAGGACGGGCGCCTTCAGGCAGCTTTCGACGTCCTCGGTATCCGGTATACCGGCTCCGGATATCTTGGAAGCGCCCTTGCCATGCATAAAGGATGTACAAAAGAGCTGTTCAAATATAACGGGATTCCGACTCCGGACGGAGTTGTGATCAAGGCGTCCCAGAAGGATATGCCTCTCTCCGGGTTCGGCCTTTCCCTCCCGGTTGTTGTAAAGCCATGCTCCGCGGGTTCGAGTATCGGCGTTTCCATCGCCCACACAGAGGAAGAGTACCAAAATGCCCTGAAGGTTGCGTTCCGCTATGAGAACGAGGCCGTCATCGAGACGTTTATCAAAGGGCGTGAATTTGCCTGCGGTATCCTTGATGGAAAGGCTCTGCCTGTTATCGAGATCATCCCGAAAAACGGCTGGTTTGATTACGCAAATAAATATCAGGCCGACTGCACCCGGGAAGTATGCCCGGCAGATATTCCGGAGGAATACGAGAACAAGATGCGCAGGACTGCGGAAGCCGCCGCCCGTGTTCTCCGCATGGATATATACAGCCGCGCCGATTTCCTCCTGACAGAACATGGCGATATCTACTGTCTGGAAGTCAACTCCCTTCCGGGTATGACTCCGGCAAGCCTGATTCCAAAGGAGGCAAATGCAGCGGGACTCAGCTACTCCGAGCTTTGTGAGCGGATCATTTCCGAATCCCTCAAAAAGTACGAATAATACAAAGGCGGTTTATTTATGAAAAATATGACACTTACTGAGATCGCAGAAGCATGCGGCGGAACTTTACTCGGCGTCTGTACCGATCCGGAAGCATCCGTTTCCGGAGTTGCGATCGACAGCAGATTGATAGAACCCGGCTTTCTATTCGTTCCGATCCGGGGCGAGCGTGTAGATGGACACAGCTTCATTCCACAGGTCATGGAAAGCGGCGCTCTGTGTACCCTTTCCGATCATGAACTTACGGACGCCGGGCATCCATACATACTTGTAGACGACACGGTAAAGGCGCTTCAGGATCTGGCGCGCCATTACCGCAAGGCTCTCGGCGTCACGGTTGTCGGAATTACCGGAAGCGTGGGGAAAACAAGCACAAAAGAGATGATCGCATCCATTTTGTCGCAGAAATATAATGTCCTCAAAACAGAAGGAAACTTCAACAACGAGATCGGCCTGCCGCTCACCATTTTCCGCATCCGGGAAGATCATGAGGTCGCCGTACTTGAAATGGGTATCAGCGATTTCGATGAGATGCATTTACTGGCGGGCATCGCTTTGCCGGATCTGGCGGTCATCACGAACATCGGGCCGTGCCATCTGGAAAATCTGGGCGACCTTAACGGTGTTTTAAAGGCAAAGACCGAAATCTTTGACCATATGGAAAAGGGCGCGCCTGTATTTTTAAACGGAGATGATGCAACCCTTCGTACCGTACAGACTGTCCACGGCGAAGCTCCGGGATTTTTCGGATTAAACGGTGACACCGATTATTATGCTGACAATATCCATAATCTCGGTCTCAAAGGAATCGAATGTACTTTGCATCTGAAAACGATGACTGTCCCGGCGCATATCTGCATTCCGGGCAATCATATGATCTACAATGCAATGGCAGGCGCGGCAGTTGCTGAAGAACTCGGACTTTCCAGGGATGAGATCGCCGCGGGTATTCGTGCGCTTGTTCCGGTGTCCGGAAGAAATCATATGATCGAGACAGACACGCTCCGCATCATTGACGACTGCTACAATGCCAATCCGATCTCTATGAGGGCCTCCCTGGACGTCCTTTCCTCCGCATCCGGACGCCGCGTTGCGGTTCTCGGAGATATGGGGGAGCTTGGCGCCGACGAGAATAAACTTCACAGCGAGATCGGAACCTACGCCGCAAGAAAAGGTATCGATGTTATCTGCTGCATCGGAAAGCTCTCCAGATATATGGCGGACGCAGCCAAAACGGTTGACAACCCCGCCGTTACCGTTTTGTATTTTGAAACCAGAAATGATTTTACCGATCAGGCGGATCAGATCATCCATGCCGGGGATACCATTCTTGTCAAGGCTTCTCATTCCATGGAATTTCCGGAGATCGTTTCAAGGCTTACGGATCTTAAGTAACAGCAGGATGAAATACGGCTGCCGGAATCGGGGGATTCCGGCAATTCTTATAAGGGGAAATAAATAAAAATGAACTATCAGCTTTTAACTTTGGATTTGGACGGAACTCTGACGAATTCCCAAAAAGAGATCACGCCCGTCACCAGACAGGCTTTGACCGATATCCAGAAGATTGGCAAAAAAGTTGTTCTTGCTTCAGGGCGTCCGACCTACGGCGTCGTTCCGCTTGCAAAACAACTGGATCTGCAGATCTACGGCGGTTATATTCTTGGTTTTAACGGCGGACAGATCACCGACTGCAGGAGTGGGCAAATGATATACAATAAGACCCTTCCAGCCGACTGTATCCGTCCGGTATTTGAGCTTGTAAAAGAGCATCCGCAGGCCGCTCTTATCACATACAATGAAGCGGAGATCCTCGCCGGAATGCAGCCGAACAGATATACCGAGCTGGAATCCCGGATCAACCATATGCCGATACGTGTTCTGGAGGATTTCCCTTCGAAAATCCATTTTCCGATCAATAAGCTTCTTGTCACCGGAGAACCGTCCGTGATGGAAGCGCTTGAAAAAGATCTGAAAAAAGTATTCCACTCTGCGCTGAACATCTACCGTTCCGATCCGTTCTTTGTGGAGGTCATGCCGCAGAAGATCGACAAGGCATATTCTCTTCACCGTCTTGTGACCAGCATCGGCCTTAATGCAGACAATGTGATCTGCTGCGGCGACGGCTACAATGATATCACGATGATCGAATACGCCGGGCTGGGCGTAGCGATGGAAAATGCGCAGCCGCTTGTCAGGAAGACCGCTGATTACATTACGAGATCCAATGATGACGATGGTGTGCTTCATGTAATACGTTCCTTTATGATGGATTAAAATACGGGGACGCTGCTTATTCCGATGAGCCGCGTCCCCGCTTTGATTGCCATATGTGCGAAAGATAATTCCAGCGGATTCCTTTCGTTTAATGATCCATAAACCTCGTGAGGAACTGTTTCGTCCGTTCCTCCTTCGGATTGCTGATCACCTGTCTTGCATCTCCCTGTTCCACGATCCTGCCTCCGTCCATAAATATGACACGGTCAGCCACATCCCTGGCAAATGCCATCTCGTGAGTGACGATCAGCGTTGTAATCTTTTCCCTGGAAACCTGTTTGATGACGTCCAATACCCCCTGAACCAGTTCGGGGTCAAGGGAGCTGGTCGGCTCATCAAAGAGGATAGCATCCGGCTTCAATGCAAGCGCCCTTGCGATTCCGACACGCTGCTGCTGTCCTCCGGACAACTGCGAAGGATAATGATCCTTCCTGTCCGCAAGTCCAACCCGATCCAGCAGCTCTTCCGCAATCTTTTCAGCTTCCTGCCGCGGCATCTTTTTTACCTTGATCAGCGGCAGCGTAATATTCTTCAGCGCCGTCTTATTTTCAAACAGACAATACGTCTGAAAGACCATAGCTGTCGCCCGCCGGATCTCCAAATACTTTTTCTTATTCAAGTGTTCGCTGTCATAAGAATGACTTCCGATCTGCACTTTTCCCTTTTGCGGAACTTCCAGAAGATCGATGCACCTGAGCAGCGTGGATTTCCCTGAGCCGGAAGGCCCAATGATCGCCACTGTTTCGCCCTCGGCAACCTCCAGATCGATGCCCTTCAGAACATCCAGTTCACCAAAAGACTTATGCAATCCCTCTATTTTAATCATAAATCTGCCCTACTTTCCTGTAATGTTCCATTTCTGCTCTATTACCTTCTGCACATAATTCAGAATCGTACAGAACATCAGATAAATAAATGCAACCTCCATGTAAAGAAAGAGAGGCTCATAAGTAGTAGCTACAATTCTCTGCGTTGCCATGAACATTTCCGTTACTGTGACATTTGCCGCCAGTGATGTATCCTTTACCAGCGAAATAAATGAATTGAACAAGGCCGGAATACTCATCTTCATCGCCTGCGGCAGCACGATATAGAACATCGACTGCACGTATGTCAGCCCGACTGCATAGCTTGCCTCCTTCTGTCCCCTCGGCACGGCAAGGATCGATCCGCGGATCGTCTCGGATGCGTATGCGCCGATATTCAGCGAGAACGCAATCACCGCCGACGGCACGGCGTCAAGCCGGATGCCGACACTTGGAAGGCCGTAAAAAATGATAAACAGCTGAACCAGCAGCGGAGTCCCGCGGAAGACCCACACATAAAACCATCCGATCTGGCTTAAAACCTTCACCTTTGCCACCCGGATCAGCGCCACGATGACCGCAAGTATCAAACCCAAAGCAAATGATACCAGTGTCAGCGGGATCGTGTAGACAAGACCCGGCAGCAGGATTTTCGGAAATGATGAAATTAATATTTGAATAACTCTCTCTGTCATTATTTTGCCTGTGAAATATCTTCACCGAAATATTTTTCAGAAATCTCAGTGATCTTTCCCTCGTCTGTCAGTTCCGCCAGCGCATCGTTGATCGCCGCCTGAAGATCCTCGTCTCCCTGCCGGATCAGAAACGCGGACTCTGTCGCTTCCTCAGAAGTTGCTACAACTTTCGCGTTCGCATCCGGCTGCTGTGTGATATAGTCCAGATACGTTACATTGTCATTGACAGTTGCATCCGCCCTGTCCTCGAGCACAAGCTGGATCGACTCGCTGAATCCGTTTGTCGCAACGATCGTACCGCCATAGGATTCCGCCAGCTCCGCCCAGTTGCTTGTAGTAGTCAGGGCAACCTGCTTCCCATCCAGATCCTCAAAGCTTGTAATATCATCATTGTCTCCATTTACAATAACGACACCGTACGCATATGTATATGGCGTGGAGAATAAATATTTCTCCTGTCTCTCTTCGGTAATACTTACCTGATTGGCGATAACGTCATATTTCTCTGCATCCAGTCCGGCAACGATGCCGTCCCACTGCGTCTCTGTGAACTTTGCTTCCACGCCCAGCTTGTCCGCAACGGCCTGTGCGATCTCTATGTCATAGCCTACCAGGTTGTCGTCCTCATCATGATAAGAATATGGTGAATATGTACCCTCAGTTGCAAAGGTGATGTAACCCTGCTCCTGAATCTTCTCCCAGGTCGTCTGCTCTGTACCTGAGGCTGCTGACTCTCCCGCCGTACTTTCCGTTCCTGTGTCCGCTGAACCGGAATCTGAACTTCCGCATCCCGCCAAAAGTCCTACCGAAAGCGCCAATGCAATACCTGCTGCCAATAATCTGTTCCTTTTCATTTTCCTTTCCTCCTGCTGTTGAAATTCACATCATAACCCCTTTGTTCTCCCTTTTAATAATATATTTATCATATAAGATTAATGTAGTTATGGTATGATTGATATATTAGCACTCCTTC
>CAZPXF010000005.1:0-40647 GCA_964590945.1 uncultured Lachnospiraceae bacterium
TGGCAGAGATCATCGTAAACATTGTGATGAAGTGGCACAGGGAGCCGCCCATAACGAAAAGATGGAAGAGCTCATGTGCGCCGAAATTCTTAAAATACCGCTGCAGGAGCGGAAGCTTCAATGCATAGATGACTCCGCCAATCGTATAGATGATCCCTCCGGCGAGCAGCCACAGGAAGGAATGGAGCGGGAGCGCCGTATAAATGCTGGTAAAGGCGGTGATGCACAGCCAACCCATTCCGATGTAGATCACAGAGGAGACCCATTTCGGACATGTGACCCAGCAGAGCTTGAATACGATACCGACAAAAGCGATCGCCCATACGCTGATGAGAAGGCGTATGCCGACAGCAGAATCAAGAGCCATGATGCAGACAGGAGTATAGGAGCCTGCGATCAGGACGAAGATCATGCTGTGGTCCAGCTTCTTCAGAAGCTTATTGGCGTGTTCGGACAGATTAAAAGTATGGTATGAGGCGCTTGCCCCATAGAGAGAGATCATGCTGAGCATAAAGACCGTAAGGCTGATCAGCTCGCGTCCGCTGCAATGAAACCGGGACGCCCGAAGAAGCAGAAACGGCATTCCGAAAATTGCGGCAAGGAATCCGATGAAATGCGTCAACGCGCTGATCGGGTCTTTGGCCTGAAAATGTGGTGAAACGGTATTCATTCTATGTTCCTGTTTCGCTAAAAGAGTGTTTTTCTTAACTGCTGTTCTATAATTCATATGTGTTCCTCCTTGCACATTTTTTTGTGGGCTGTTATAATAACCTTGTTAACGGTTTTTGAAAAACCGATTATGTGATTATAATATATGGTTTCAATACATATGTCAAGAGTTTTTTGAAAACCGATGATATAGTATTTTTTATTATATGGAGGGACTTCGATGAATATTCAATTAAAACAGGAAATACAGGAAGAGATCCGGCGTTATCATTTACCAAGATATGCGGAGATTCCGAATGTGGGATTGTATTTGAATCAGGCAGCAAAATTTATAAACGAATATCTCGATCCGTTTTGCGACATGAATATTACGGAATCGATGATCAGCAACTATGTGAAAAAGCATCTGGTCGCCAGTCCGCGGAAGAAGCAGTATGACCGCGACCAGCTTGCGACGCTTCTTTTTATTGCATTTGCAAAATCCGTGCTGTCTCTGAATAATATCCAGCTTTTGCTTGATCTGCAGAGGCAGACGTATGAAAGTCATATCGCATATGATTATTTTTGCTGCGAATTTGAAAATGTATTACAGTATGTCTTTGGACTTCGCGGCTCGATGGAGGAGATCGGGGAAGAGGACAGCGACGTGAAGTCTTTGTTCCGGAATATTATTATAACGCTGGTGCACAAAATATATCTGGATCAGAATTTCCGGGCGATCCGCACCGCGCGGGACGCCGGATCAGTGAACGCATCCGACTGACGCCGGACGAATATAAAACCCCTGCACGTGCCGATAAAGCATGGACAGGGGTTTTGCCGGATTAGCCGGATTATAATTTGATGTTCTTAAAGAGATCGCCAAGGCTTGTGCCGATCTCCTCAGCCTTTGGAATTACGACCTTTTCCTCTGCCACGGCCTTTGGCTCTGCTTCAGCAAGCGCTTTGATACTGAGGCTGATCTTACCGTCCTTTACGCCGATGACCTTAGCCTTGACCTCATCGCCTGCTTTGAGAACTTCATTTGGCGTCTTGATCCTCTTCGGACTGATCTGGGAAATGTGCACCAGACCGGACAGATTACCGTCGAAACGGACGAAGGCGCCATAGGACTGAATACTTTCTACTTTACCCTCGATAATGGTTCCAACTGGAATGCTGTTGATCTTCGCGGCGCGCTCTTCGCGGGCTCTCTCGCGCAGGATATTTCTTGCGGAGAGGATCAGACGATTCTCTTCTTCGTCGGCTTCGATCACCTGAACTTCGATGTCCTGAAGAAGATAGTCCTCCAGATTCTCTACATAGTGCAGGGAGAGCTGGGATGCAGGGATAAAGGCGCGGATATCTTCTACATTGGCAACAACGCCGCCCTTGACAACGCCCTCTACCTTAACTGTCAGCTTTGTTCCATTTTCAAGATATTCACGTACACGATTCCACGGCGCGGCCTTGTCGAGCTGACCCTCGAAATCGGACATGGATTCTTCTGCTATTTCTTCTTTTACAATTTCTTCACTCATGATTAACACTCCTCATATTTTTATAACGCAGATATATTGCACTTTTATAAGTATAGCACATATGGGCGGTGAGAATCAAAAACATTATGATTTTATATTGACGAAAATATAAAAAGATGGCACAGTAAAAAGGGGAGATAGTAGAATTTCCGGAAGGATGGTATTATGGAGAAACAAAAACAGAGAAATATTTATGTGGTAGGGCATCGGAATCCGGATACGGATTCTATTTGCTCCGCCATCGCGTATGCAGATTTGAAGAGCAAGGTGACAGGGAGAAACTACACGCCAAGACGGGCGGGCCAGCTCAATGAGGAGACGCAGTATGTGCTGAAGCGTTTTGGAGTGAAAGCGCCGCGGTATCTGCCTACGGTCCGTTCCGAGGTCAGTGATGTGGACGTTCACTATGTACAGGGCGTTACAAGCAGCGATTCCCTGAAGATTGCATGGGAGATGATGGGAAGTGAGAATTCCCGGACGCTTCCGGTACTTGATGGAGAGCGTCTGGAGGGCGTCATCACGATCACGGATATTACCAGGTCTTTCATGGATGCACACGACGCGAACCTGCTGGCGAAAGCGCGCACAAAATACTACAACATCGCGGAGACGCTGGAGGGAGAAGTTGTATTAGGCAACAGCCATGGATTTTTTAAGAATGGAAAGGTTGTGATCGCGGCGTCCAGTCCGGATGCGATGGAGGAAGTGATTTCGGCGGACGATCTTGTTATCATGGGAAACCGGTACGAGACGCAGCTTTGTGCGATCATGCTTGGCGCAAGCTGCCTGGTCCTGTGTCAGGGGGCGAAGCCTTCCCGCACGATCCTCGAGCTTGCAAAAGAGAGAAACTGCGTGATCATCAGCACGCCTCACGATACATTTTCCGTCGCCCAGCTGATCAATCAGAGTATTCCGGTGAAATACTTCATGACGGACAGCAATCTGATCACATTTAATATGACGGACTGGGTGGAGGATATTCAGGATATCATGACTAAGAACCGGTTCCGGAATTTCCCGGTGGTGGATAAGCATGGCAACTTTATGGGAATGATCTCCAGACGCCGTCTTATGAACGTCAGACGGAAGAAGGTCGTGCTTGTGGACCACAATGAGAAAACGCAGGCGGTAGATGGGATCGAGCAGGCGGATGTACTTGAGATCATCGATCACCACAGGCTCGGCGGCTTTGAGACGATGGGGCCGGTTTATTTTCGAAACCAGCCTGTCGGGTGCACTGCAACGATTATCGCGCAGATGTATGAGGAAGAGGATGAGGAGATCACGCCGGTGATCGCGGGCCTTTTGTGCTCGGCAATTCTTTCAGATACGCTGATGTTCCGTTCGCCGACGTGCACGTCCAGGGATCAGGAAACGTGCAAAAAGCTGGCGGAGATTGCCGGAGTGGAAGCGGAGGAACTGGCGAAGGAGATGTTCAAAGCCGGAAGCAATCTTGCAAATAAGACGGCGCAGGAGATCTGTTCACAGGATTTCAAGAAATTCTCTGTGAGCGGCGTGGATTTTGGCATCGGGCAGATCAATTCCATGGACGAGGATGAGCTTGAAAAGATCAAGGAGAAGATCGAACCGTATCTGGAGAAGCTGCAGGCTGCACAGAACCTGAATATGGTATATATGATGCTGACAAATATTATAGATGAATCTACAGAGCTGATCTGCGCGGGCGCGAACTCCCGATCGCTCGTGAAGGAGGCATTTGACATAGGAGAGGACGCGGACCGTATGATCCTGAAAGGCGTTGTATCCAGAAAGAAGCAGCTTCTTCCGATCTTTGTGGAGACGCTGCAGCAGTAGCGCGGGATATATTTGTTGCCATGCATACGACAAAAAGGTACGGGGAATCTTTTTACGAGGGAGGAGAGCAGATGGGGAAACAGACATGGAAGTCCGGGAATATGATCTATCCGCTTCCGGCGGTGATGGTCAGCGTATCGGACCTGGCAGGGAACTCGAATATCATCACGGTGGCGTGGACAGGAACGGTGTGCACAAATCCGGCGATGCTGTATATATCCGTCCGCCCGGAACGGTATTCTTATCATATGTTAAAGGAAAGCGGCGAATTTGTCGTGAACCTGACTACAGAGCGGCTCGCCTTTGCGGCCGATTACTGCGGGGTGAAATCCGGGCGCGATGTGGATAAATTTAAAGCGCTTCATCTGACAAAAGAGCCGGCGGAGCATGTCGCAGCGCCGATGATCGGGGAGAGTCCGGTGAACATCGAATGCCGCGTTGTCCGTGTGGAGGAGCTGGGTTCCCATCATATGTTTCTTGCGGAGGTTCTTGCAGTTCACGTGGATGAAGCATATATGGATGGGAAAGGCAGATTTCAGCTGGCCGACGCGAAGCCGATCGCTTACTCCCACGGGGAGTATTTCAGCCTTGGAAAAGAACTGGGACGGTTCGGTTTCAGCGTGATGAAAAAGAAAAAAGGGAAAAATAAAAGAAAGAATGGTTGACACCTTTTTTTCACGGTGCTAACATAATATTTGAGAAAATCAAAGGCGAATTTCTGTCACAGGGAATTCGTCTCTTTTTTTGCTTATTGTAGTAGAGAGGAGAAACTTAAGATGAAAGATTTCAGTTTTAAAATTCCGCAGAATATTGAATTTGGAATGGGAAGCTTAAATAAGCTTCCGGCCATCCTGAAGGAAAATGGCTCCGGGCATGTTCTTCTGATTTCCGACCATGGACTTGAGAGCATCGGGGTTGTGGGGAAGATCGTGGATATCATTGAGAAGAGCGGCATCGAGTGTACTTCCTATCTTGAGATTTTGCCGAATCCTACGGTGTCAATGGTAGACGAAGCGACCGCTGTTTATAAAGAGTGCGGGGCGACGAGTATCGTGGCGCTTGGGGGCGGAAGCCCGATGGATGTGGCAAAGGCCGTGGGCGTGCTGGTGAATTACGGGGGAAGTATTACCGAGTATGAGGGGGCGCATCTTGTTCCGGGCCCGATCGTTCCGATGATCGCGATTCCGACGACAGCGGGAACAGGAAGCGAGGTCACAGCGTTTTCTGTTATTACAGACGAGACGAGGAACTATAAGCTGACCGTATTCAGCTACGAGCTGCTTCCGAAATATGCCATTCTGGATCCGGAGCTGATCATGACGGCGCCGCCGTCTATTGCGGCGTCCTGCGGCATCGACGCCCTGATCCATGCATGGGAGGCGTATACTTCGCGGGGCGCATCTCCATTTTCGGACGCCATGGCAGAAAAGGCAATGGAACTGATCGGAGGGAATATCCGCTGTTTTGTCGCAAACCGTCAGAATGAGGAGGCAGCGTGTGCGATGATGGCAGGAAGTAATTTTGCAGGCATCGCATTTGCCTGGGCAAGACTTGGCAACGTTCATGCCATGAGCCATCCTGTCAGCGCATTTTTCCATGTTCAGCATGGCGTTGCCAATTCCATTTTGCTGCCTACGATCGTCGAGTATAACGCGCTGGCCGACAATGGAAGATATGAGAAGATTTACAATTATATCCGCGAGAGTAAAGAGCCTGCGAAGGATTTCCGGCCGCAGATGCTGGTAGATGAGATCAGGAAGCTGAACCGTGATCTTGGCATTCCGGCTTCGCTTTCCGAGGTCGGAGTGACGGAGGACAAGATCCCGCAGATGGCCGAGGACGCCATGAAGAGCGGAAATATTGCGGCAAATCCCAGACAGTCTACAGTAAAAGACATTATTGCTCTTTATAAGAAAGCGCTATAGAAATCAAAAAATACATACGATGCTATATATTGCCGCAGGGTTCGTCGATCGATTTGACCCTGCGGCAGTTTTTATCAGGCATGTGCCGGGAGTTTTCTTCATAGAAATAAAGAAAAGAAGGAGATCCGCAGGTGAAATAAAGCTGAAACAAGTTTTAAAAAAAATATATCTGGGCGCTGCCGCGGCGTGTGTGATACTGGGAATCTTCTCCTGTATCAATCTGAAAAGTGGGAAATATGTGCCGGAAGGGCAGAGCGCGGCGACGGCGTCGGAAGAAAACCTGGAAAAGGAAGGCCCGAAGGTTGCGATCACATTTGACGACGGCCCGCATGCAGGGACAACGGAGGAGCTTTTGGACGGTCTTAAAGAGCGGAATGTGAAAGCTTCCTTTTTCCTGATCGGATCGGAGATCGAGGGTGAGGAGAGCGTTGTAAAACGGATGAAGCAGGACGGACACCTGATCGGCAACCACACCTGGTCCCATGTGCAGCTTACGACATTGTCGGATGACGCCGCAAGCCAGGAGCTTTTCGCGACGAATGAGGAGATCGCCCTTGTAACCGGGGAAGCGCCGGATTTTATGCGGCCCCCGTTTGGAACTATTTCCCGAAACGTGGAAAAGAGAACGGAGCTGATTCCTGTCCTCTGGTCAGTAGATTCGCTTGACTGGACGACGTCAAATTCCGACGAAATTGTAAACAGGGTAGTGACGAAGGTGAAAGATGGTGATATTATTTTATTACACGACTGTTACAAGTCGTCGGTGGACGCCGCCCTTCGGATCATCGATCTTCTTACGGCGGAGGGGTATGAATTTGTGACAGCCGATGAATTGATTACAGATTAGGTGATAACATGGATTTGTTTGAATATGCAAGGCAAAATGCAAAGGAAAAGGAGTCGCCGCTGGCGGCAAGGCTTCGTCCAAAGACTTTGGATGAGATCGTAGGGCAGCAGCATATCATCGGAAAAGACAAACTGCTCTATCGCGCGATCCAGGCGGATAAGCTTGGTTCGCTCATATTCTATGGGCCGCCGGGAAGCGGGAAGACAACGATCGCAAAGGTGATCGCCCATACGACAAGCGCGGAATTTATGCAGCTCAATGCGACGGCTGCCGGGAAGAAAGATATGGAGGACGTTGTCCGCAAGGCGAAGGAGAACCTGGGGATGTTCGGGAAACGGACGATCCTGTTTGTAGATGAGATCCACCGCTTTAATAAAGGGCAGCAGGATTATCTTCTTCCGTTTGTGGAAGATGGGACGGTGATCCTGATCGGGGCGACGACGGAGAATCCGTACTTTGAGGTCAACCGGGCGCTGATCTCGCGGTCGCGTATTTTTGAGCTGAAGCCGCTGGAGCCGGAGGATATCCGTACGCTCATCCTGCGGGCGGTCTATGATAAGGAAAGAGGGATGGGAAGCTTCAACGCCGAAATTACGGACGAGGCTCTGGAATTTTTATCTGAGATGGCCTCCGGGGATGCAAGGGCGGCGCTGAATGCCATCGAGCTTGGAGTTCTGACAACGGAACGGGGCGCAGACGGAAAGATCCGCATCGATCTTGAGACGGCGAAGGAATGTATTCAGAAACGGGCGGTGCAGTACGATAAGGACGGGGATAATCATTATGATACGATATCCGCATTTATCAAGAGTATGCGCGGGTCGGATCCGGATGCGGCGGTCTATTATCTGGCGAAAATGCTGTATGCAGGGGAGGATATCAAATTCATTGCCCGGAGGATCATGATCTGTGCAGCCGAGGATGTGGGAAATGCCGATCCGATGGCGCTGAATGTGGCGGTGTCTGCGGCCCAGGCTGTGGAGCGCGTCGGTATGCCGGAGAGCCAGATCATTCTCTCGCAGGCGGTTACCTATGTGGCAAGCGCGCCAAAGAGCAATGCCGCATGCAACGCAGTTTATGACGCGATGTCCTCCGTGAAATCTGTGAGGACAACCGTGCCGGCTCATCTGCAGGATTCCCATTATAAAGGCTCCGGCAAGCTTGGACATGGTATCGGGTATAAGTACGCCCATGACTATCCGGGACATTATGTGAAACAGCAGTATCTCCCGGATGAGATTGTGGGGCAGAGATTCTATGAGCCTTCTGAAAACGGATACGAAAAGAAGATCAAGGAATATCTGGACTGGACAAGAAAAGAGGAAAGAGAGAGCTAAAGATTGCGCGCCGGATATTTCTTTGTGACGCATGAGAAAATGGGAGCCTACAAAAGGGCTCCCAATAATATTGCGTATATTTCCTGGTTTTTCGTGTACCAGTTGGTGACGATCGTTTCGGCTTCTTTTTCAGAAGCTACCTTCAATGTGATATCTACAAGAGAGGTCTGCCTTTCACGGATCTGGCAGCGGACGAAATAGCTTCCGTTGCTGTCTTTATAATAATCCGAGACGACGGCGGTGTCATTTTTCAGATCATAATGTTTCTCTTGCAGGTATTGATCGACGTCCTCGCGGATCTCCCGGTCAATCTTATTTTCAAAGAAGCTCAGGGTTTCGACGCCGTTCTCTGTCAGATGATAGAGGGAACGGTTATGTGTGGATTCTACCTCGATGAGCTTACCTTCAGCCATCTCCGACAATACCTGCTGCAAATTGAAATATGTGGTATACTCCTTTCCGAGCATGAAGTCCGAGATCTGGCTGTTCGTGAGCGGAAAATCAACACGGTTCAGCATGTACAGGACGATCAGTTTATAAAGCATGGATAAATCAACCATGAGTGTATTCCTTTCCCTGAAAGATATCCTGATCTTTCAAATATTTTAAAATCGTATTCATGACGTATCGTTTGCTGCTTGTCCAAAGCGGAGCGATCAGCAGTTCCTTTGGGCCGTCTCCGGTAATGCGATGGACGACAATGTCCGGCCGAAGTCTTGCGAGCACGTTCCCGAGAATCCGGCAATATTCCGGAAGATCCGGCAGGTAAAAAGGATCGCGCTGATAATAATCCGCAAGATCGGTTCCTTTTAATATATGCAGCAAATGCAGCTTTATTCCCTGGATATCCATCTGGTTCAGATAATCGATGGTTGCGAAAAGCTCCTTTTCCGTTTCGCCCGGCAATCCGATGATCACATGGACGATGACGTCAAGTCCCTGTCTGCGCAGGTTACGTACGGCGTCTGCAAAGGTATCAAGCGGATAGCCGCGGCGGATAAAATCCGCCGTCTGTTCATGGATCGTCTGAAGTCCAAGCTCGACCCACACCGGCTTGATGCGGCTGCATTCCTCCAGAAGCTTCAGCACCTCATCGGGCAGGCAGTCCGGCCTCGTCGCTATGGAAAGCGCCTCGATCTGCGGGTGGGAGAGCGCTTCCATATAAAGCGCCCGAAGCTTTTCCACAGGGGCGTAAGTATTTGAAAACGCCTGAAAATAGGCGATATAACCAAGTCTGTCCTTACCGGGTCTTTTCGCGGACACGTTCTGAATGCCTTTTTCAATCTGCTCCGTAACGGACTGTGCGGCGGAGCCGGCAAAGTCGCCGGAGCCGCTTGCACTGCAGAAGATACATCCTCGCAGGCCGCAGGCGCCGTCCCGGTTGGGACAGGTCATTCCGGCATTTATTGTAATTTTATATAATTTATGGCCGAATGTATTCCTTGCAAATGCATTCAGGGAATAAAACGGCTTGCCGTCGGAATAGTGAGGGCGCGGCGCCGTAATTTTATCCGGGATCATCAGATCAGAGCTTTTACAGCGGCGCTTACCGTCTCAGCAACGCGTGGGTCGAATGCTTCCGGAAGGATATTGTCTTCGTTTAATTCTTCGTCAGAAACAAGGGCGGCGATAGCTTTCGCAGTAGCAAGCTTCATCTCCTCTGTGATCCGGGAAGCGCGTCCTTCGAGAGCGCCCCTGAAAATTCCCGGGAAAGCGATGACATTATTTACCTGATTCGGAAAGTCAGAACGGCCCGTTCCAACAACCCTTGCCCCGGCCTCCTTAGCAAGCTCCGGCATGATCTCCGGGACAGGATTTGCCATGGCGAAAATAATAGCATCCTTATTCATGGAAGCAACCATTTCTTTCGTCACAATGCCAGGGGCGGAAACGCCTACGAAGATATCGGCGTCCTTTAATGCATCTGCGAGCGTTCCGGTCTGCCCGGAAAGATTTGTAACCTCAGCCATTTTCTTCTGCATCCAGTTCAGATCTGGTGAATCTTTGGAAATAATACCATGAATGTCGCACATGGTAACAGAAAATCCGTATGTCAGAAGAAGCTTTGTGATAGCAACTCCGGCAGAGCCTGCGCCATTTACAACGACCTTGCAGTCCTCCTTCTTTTTGCCGGTAACCTTCAGTGCGTTGATGATACCTGCAAGGACAACAATCGCGGTTCCATGCTGGTCATCATGAAAGACAGGGATGTCCAAAAGTTCCTTTAGCCGTTCTTCAATCTCAAAACAGCGCGGAGCAGAGATGTCCTCCAGATTGATCCCGCCAAAGGCCGGCGCAAGATTGACGACCGTGCGGATGATCTCTTCGGTATCCTGAGTATCAAGGCAGAGAGGAACTGCATTGACGCCGCCGAACTCTTTGAAAAGTACGGCCTTTCCTTCCATGACCGGCATAGCGGCGAGCGCGCCGATATTTCCAAGGCCAAGGACGGCGCTTCCATCGGAAACAACAGCGACGGTATTAGATTTCATCGTATATATATATGCGGCCTCCGGATCCTCTGCGATGACCTTGCAAGGCTCTGCTACGCCCGGGGTGTATGCGATCGAAAGATCCTCGCGGGAATTTACCTTTGACTTCGCGGTTGTTTCGATTTTACCATTCCATTGTTTATGTAATTCTAATGCCTTTTCTCCAAGTGTCATAATTCCACCTCTTTACCATTTTTATCTAAAATATGCTCCATATGTAAATATATCATCGATAAGTTAGAAAATAAAGTGTTTTTTCACTGGCATTTTGCGCGAGATTCATGTATAATACTATGTAATTCACAGGCAGTTCAGCCGGAAACCCCATGATATATGAGTAATTCATTAAAAGGAGAAGAATAATATATGATGAAAGAAAAATACGAATCATTATCGCTGGCATCGTTACGTGATGTAGCAAAAGCAAGGGGACTCAAAGGAATATCCACATTAAAGAAGCAGGAGCTTGTTGAGAGAATGCTGGAAGAAGACGAGAAGGATAATGCAAAAAAGGTAAAAGAAGAGATAAAGAATGAGAAAAAGGAGAAGGACGCTACAGATATAGAACAGCTTGACAGCGGGGAACAGGCCAATGGAATCCTCGAGGTTATGCCGGACGGATATGGTTTTATCCGAAGTGATAATTATCTTCCCGGCGATAAGGATGTATATGTTTCACCGTCGCAGATCCGCAAATTTAATCTGAAGACAGGAGACATCATCTGTGGAAATACAAGGATCAAGACCCAGACAGAGAAGTTCAGCGCGCTTCTGTATCTGACTTCCATCAATGGAGTGCATCCGTCGGTTGCGTCAAGGAGAATGAATTTTGAAGATATGACGCCGATTTTCCCGAATCAGAGGCTGCGTCTGGAGAAGCCGGGCAGCTCCGTTGCCATGCGCCTTGTAGATCTGATTTCCCCGATCGGTAAAGGGCAGAGAGGTATGATCGTTTCGCCTCCGAAGGCAGGTAAGACAACCTTATTAAAGGAAGTTGCACTTTCTGTCCGTAAGAATAATCCGGAGATGCATCTTCTGATCCTCCTGATCGATGAGCGTCCGGAGGAGGTAACGGATATTAAGGAAGCGATCGAGGGAGATAATGTGGAGGTTATTTACTCGACATTTGATGAGCTTCCGGAGCATCACAAAAGAGTCTCGGAGATGGTCATCGAGCGTGCAAAGAGACTGGTAGAACATAAAAAGGACGTTATGATCCTGTTAGACAGTATCACAAGACTTGCCCGTGCTTACAACCTGACGGTTTCGCCGAGCGGCCGTACATTGTCCGGCGGTCTTGACCCGGCTGCCCTTCATATGCCGAAACGCTTCTTCGGCGCGGCAAGAAACATGCGGGAGGGCGGAAGCCTTACGATCCTCGCTACAGCGCTGGTAGAGACCGGAAGCCGTATGGACGACGTCGTCTACGAAGAATTTAAAGGAACCGGCAATATGGAGCTGGTGCTTGACAGAAAGCTTTCTGAAAAACGCATTTTCCCGGCGGTGGATATTGCAAAATCCGGCACAAGAAGAGAGGATCTCCTTCTCAACGCCGATGAGCAGGAGGCGATCAATCATATGCGCCGGGGTCTTAACGGCCTGAAAGCGGACGAGGCCGCCGACAATATCCTGAATATGTTTGCACATACGAAAAATAACAGAGAACTGATCCAGATGGTTAAGAAGACGAAGATGTTCTAGGCTGAAGATTTTTCCATACGTCAGGGGGTCATACGCAATATGTACAGAATAGCAATTTGTGATGATGATCAATTATATGTAGAAGAATTATCAGAATTGCTAAAAAATACAAAAGGATTTACAGAAGAATTCCAGATATTAAAATACTATTCCGGAGAGGAATTTATCCAAAATCTTTCTTTGGAATATGATTTGGTTATTTTAGATATGCAGATGGATGATATCAGCGGCATTTCAGCAGCTTTAAAATTCAGAAGCAGGGATCAGGATGCTGTTCTGGTGTTCTGCACCGGCGTACAATTACCAAGGCCGGAATTTTTTGACGTTCAGCCATTTAGGTATTTAATGAAATCTTATTCAAAACAAAAAATGAAGGCGGAATTAGAATGTATCATTCATAAAACTATTGAAAATAAAAAGCAGTTCTATATGATTGTCAGAACCGACGGGGGACTGCAGAAAATACTTTTAAAAGATATCACTTATATTTCTATTTTAAAACATGGATGCTGTGTTCATATATATGACCATAAAACAAAAGAAAGCCGTGAAATTCATGGTAATCAGAAATTAAAAGATGTATATGAGGAATTAAAAGGTAAGGATTTTGAATATGCCCACAATAGCTACATAATTAATTTTCAGGCAATCGTACAAATTCAATGTGAAAATGTCGTCCTGGAGGACTTGGTTACACTGAATATTTCAAGATCAAAAAGGCAGGAATTTCATAAGCGTTTTGCAGATTATCTGGGAGGAAAATACAAAAGAGAAAGTCATGGCAGAAGAAGGATTTCGTATATTTAGCTGCCTTTTTGAAGTAACTATTTTTGGCGGGTTTTTCAGAAATATTCTGGAAAATAAGTATCAGAACAGAAAAATAAATATACTTTTATACGGCAGTTTGTTTTTGGGGGTTTATACAGTAAATTTATTCAATATAACATTATTGAATCTGGTTGGAAATGTTTTATTATACTTTGTTTTTTTGTTTTTTATTTATGAAAGTGGAATAAAGGAAAAGATTTTTTATTATCTATTGTTTTATACGGTTTTTGCAGGGGCAGAATTTATTGTGGAAATTCTGTTAATGCTTACCTGTGGCGAGAAGTATAACTGGGCAGAACAAAATCTATTATTCAGGGTATTGATATATAGTCTGGAAAAACTTATAACGTTTCTTATTTTGTATTCAATACAGCGAAAAATAAATAATCATGAAAAAAGATTGAATAATAAAATGTTCTATTATTCGTTAATGTTACCAATTGCCACGTTTTTGATATTTGGCGTTATTTTATATGACGGAATAATCAGCAAACTATCCATCACAGATGAGAATATTCTGGCTTTGGGGTGTATATTGCTCTTATTTGCAAATGCTGGCATTTTCATTGTTTATGATTCACTGTTTTCGTTAATTTATGAAAAGCAGAAATATCAGATATTAGCATTAAAGTCTAATATGGAAAAACAATATTATGACAGGTTAGAAGCCATAAGCTGGGAACAACAAAGCTATATGCATGATGCAAAAAAATACATGAGAATTATTGGAAACCTTGCGATGCAGGAGCAAAATGAGGAAATCTGTAATATTATTCAAGATATGAAAATCAGGATAGATCGTATAGAAAGTAAATGCTTTTGTACTCATAAAATCCTGAATACTATTTTATGCGAAAAAGAAAAAGAATCCGCTATTTATAATATAGATTTTGATGCTTATGTCGAACCCGGGATAAAATTAGATAGAATTTCCGATATAGATATTATAGTTATAATGGGAAACCTTTTAGACAATGCTATTGAAGCTGCTAAAACAGCCCAAAATAGTTTCATAGATGTCCAGGTCTTTGAAAATCAAAGAGGACATTTTTTGATTTTTAAAATTGAAAACAATTTTGAACATGTTATCAAAAAAGATAAAGGGAAATTTTTAACAACCAAGGATAATACAGAAAATCACGGTTTGGGATTAAATAACGTTGAAAAATGCATCGATTCTTTAGGTGGGTTATTGACTATAGATGTAAATGCAAATATATTTCTTGTGACTGTCATATTAAATATATCATAGCTGAAAATTGGAAGATCTCTTTAAATTCGGGAAATCAGAGTAAAAAATGTCCCCGGAGATCTTCCAATCATATGAACTTTATATGGTAATTATTTGAGTTTCTATCTGAGAACTATCAACTTTATCTATATCAAAAATAATATGTCCGATCCTTTCTCTGAAATCGCCGCATTTTTTAATATAATCCCCCTCTTTATAGTATTGTTTTAATTCTAATATCCCTGCTCTTATTGCAGGATCTATCGTTACATTCTTTCTGATTTTCCCCGATGCGCCGGGAATGAAAAAACGTATTCCTGCTCTTTTGTGTTTGGTTTTCAGGAGATTCGCTGGCATCCCTGAAGATATTCTTAATTGGTTATCAATTAAATCAATTCCCTGAGAGTATTTCACTAACTCCGGAATCATATCACCTGCTAATCTTGGATTTACTTCTATAAAATAAACGTTCTCCTGTCTGATCCTGAATTCGACATGACATGCACCCCATTGTAAATTAAGAGCTCTGACAGCTTTACATACATCTTTTTCGATTGTTTCAAACAGGCGTTTATCAATAGACGCAGGATAATCATGACCAATCTCGACAAAATATGGAGGCGGACTTAAATACTTTTTAGTTATTCCAATAAGTTTTCCGTTAAATATTTCCGCTGAATATTCATCTCCGTTTATGAATTCTTCCAATAATACTCTATTATCAACTTGCATTCCACGTTCATTTGTTTGTCTGTTCAATAATAATTGGCAATGTTCTCTTAAAGTACTGAGATCACTGCATTTTCTCACGCCAATGCTTCCGGAACCCTCTATGGGTTTTACAATAATTGGAAAATTCAGATTTTCCATTTGAGCATCGAATTGATCCATAGAGTCCAGCATATATGTTTTAGGAATATTTAATCCGGCTTTACAAAGAATTTCATTTTGAGAATATTTGTTTCTGCATGTTCTGATTGCCTCTGCATCAGCAGTTGGCAACCCAAGTTTTTCTGCTGTTTTAGCAACTGTATATATATAGTATTCTGAACTTGAGAAAACTCCTTTGATACATTTTCCTGTTTTTTCAAGAGTTTTACATATCTCCAATATATCCGGCAGATTCATTGTATTAACTCTGTAAATTTCAATTCCCTTTATTTTTTTTAAAAAAGGATATAATTCTGGATTCTTTGTTAGGAAAACCGGAACGTATCCATAATTAACTGCTTTCGTAAGGAAGATTTCTCCGGTTCCGGAAGTATTGCTTTCTATAACAACTATACTATTCATTCTTTTTGTTTACCTCCACATCATAATTTCAGTATGTCATAAATTTTTGGTACTTTTTTTATACAATACTTGACTTATTATTTCAACAAAAATGAAAAAATGACATCTAATCAGGCATTTTTTGCATTAAGATTACTGAACCAGCAGTCCTGTTCCACCGGAATTTTTCACCAGAATTTTTAGTTCCGAGGTTAGAAATATCTTGCAATTCCATTCCGTTTATGATAAGATTGAACAGATGTTTAACGAGAACAAGCACTCGCTGCAGCGAGAATAAAGATAAAGAGGTGAAATCATGAGAGAAGGAATCCATCCAAAATATTATCAGGCAACAGTAACATGTAACTGTGGGAACACTTTTGTAACTGGATCAACAAAAAAGGATATCCACGTTGAGATTTGTTCGAAGTGCCATCCATTCTTTACTGGACAGCAGAAAGCCGCTCAGGCTCGTGGTCGTGTTGATAAGTTCAACAAGAAGTACGGTCTCCAGTAATTTCAGAATTTGTAAGAGATACGGGTTGAGGTTTTTTATAATCTCAACCTTTTCTTCATTTTAAAAGGAGGAACCGCAATGAAGTCTTCAAATATCGGCGGCCAGGCCGTGCTGGAAGGTATTATGATGAAGAATAAAGATCAATATGCAGTCGCCGTACGGAAAACGGACGGAGAGATTGCAGTGGAAATAAAGGAGTATAAGGGGATTGGCCCAGCTTTCATCCGGAAGATTCCGTTCGTGAGGGGGGTATTCAGTTTCGTGGATTCCCTTGTGCTTGGAATACGGACGCTTATGTTTTCGGCCTCCTTTTTTGAGGATGAAGAAGAACAGGAGCTGACGGCAGAAGAAAAAGAGAAGCGCGAAAAACAGGAATCGATGCTTATGACGGGGACGATGATCGCCGCGGTGATACTGGCGATCGGCATTTTCATGGTAATTCCGTATGTGCTGATCAGCTTTCTTGGCCGGTTCATTCATTCACACGCTATTCTGGCATTGGTGGAGGGCGTTGTGAGGCTGGCGATCTTTCTTGCATATATGGTCGCTGTTTCCAAAATGGAAGATATCAAGAGAACATTTATGTATCACGGCGCCGAACACAAGTGCATCAATTGCATTGAGCATGGACTTGACCTCACGGTGGAAAATGTCCGTGTCAGCTCGAAGGAGCACAAAAGGTGCGGGACGAGTTTTCTGCTGTTCGTCATGCTGATCAGTATTATCCTGTTGTTTTTTGTCCGTGCAAAGACGCATTTGATGCGTGTGGTCATCCGTCTGCTTCTGATCCCGGTCATTGCAGGCATCGCATATGAAGTGATCCGTCTTGCCGGAAACAGTGATAATGCGGTGATCCGGATTGTGAGTAAGCCGGGACTTCTGCTCCAGAAGCTGACGACAAGCGAGCCGGACGATTCGATGATCGAGGTCGCTATCGTAGCCGTGGAAGCGGTGTTTGACTGGAAAACGTATCTGCGCGATAATTTTGGTGAACAGATATGACATATCAGCAATGTTTGAAGGAGGGCTCGCGGCAGCTTCGCAGCGCTGGAATCCAGAGCTGTGATACAGATGCGTGGATCCTGATGGAATCTGTTACGGGGATGACGCGGACGCAGTATCTGATGCGGTTGAATGAGGAAATCCCGGAGGATAAGCTGCGGGCGTTCCGGAAGGTGACGGCGGAGCGCGCCCTTCGAAAACCTGTGCAGCATATTACCGGCTGTCAGGAATTTATGGGACTTTCCTTTCAGGTAAATGAACATGTGCTGATCCCGCGGCAGGATACGGAACTGCTTGTGGAGGAAACGATAAAACATCTGAAAGATGGGATGTCGTTTCTGGATCTGTGTACAGGATCCGGATGTATCCTGATAAGCGTTTTGAAGCTCTGTAAAATGGAGCATGTAACGGGGATGGGATCTGACATTTCTTCAGAGGCGCTTCGGACTGCCCGATACAATCTCGAAAAGAACGGGATAAGAGCTTCGTTAAAAAAGAGCGATCTTTTTGAAAGCATAGAAGGGGAATTTGACCTGATCGTATCCAATCCGCCCTACATTGCAACGAAAGAGATTGAAACTCTTGAGCCGGAGGTCAGGAAATACGATCCGGTGCTGGCGCTGGACGGGAAGGAAGACGGACTGTTTTTTTACCGCAGGATTGTAAAGGAAGCGGGAAAGTATCTGAGAAGGGGCGGCCATTTGCTTTTTGAGATTGGTTATGACCAGGGAAGGTCGGTCCCGGCGCTTTTGGAAGCGGCAGGGTATACAGAAATTCAGGTAAAAAAGGATTTGGCAGGACTTGACCGCGTGGTCATTGCCATGTACAATAATTCAGAGAAATGAGATACCGATGATGTTGATAACATAGAGAAATGAGCAGGGAGGAGAAGAAGATGTTTGATAAGTTAGAGGATTTACTGATCCGGCTGGAAGAGATCCTGAGTGAGCTTCAGGAACCGGACGTTGTAAATAATCAGGAACGTTTCCGGAAGCTTATGAAGGAACAGAATGAGCTTACGCCGATCGTAAATGCTTACAAAGAATACAAGAACTGCAAGCAGGCGATCGAAGACAGCCTTATGATGCTGGAAGAAGAGACAGACGAGGAGATGCGGGAGCTTGCGAAAGAAGAATTGAATGATTCGAAAGCAAGAATGGAAGAGCTGGAGCAGGAGCTGAAGATCCTGCTTCTTCCCAGGGATCCGAATGATGAGAAGAACGTTATCGTTGAGATCCGTGCAGGCGCCGGAGGGGATGAGGCAGCGCTGTTTGCTTATGAGATCTACCGTATGCTCGTCCACTATGCAGAGGGAAGACACTGGAAGACAGAGATGATATCGCTGAATGAAAATGGGATCGGCGGCTTCAAGGAAGTTGTTTTTATGATCAATGGACAGGGCGCATATTCCAGATTGAAATATGAGTCCGGCGTACACCGCGTACAGCGTGTCCCGGAGACAGAATCCGGCGGACGCATCCATACGTCGACGGTAACGGTGGCGATCATGCCTGAGGCCGAGGAAGTGGACGTTGTGATCGATGAGAAGGATATCCGGATCGATGTCATGCGTGCATCCGGAAATGGAGGACAGTGTGTCAACACGACAGATTCCGCAGTTCGCCTGACCCATTATCCGACAGGGATCGTGATCTACAGCCAGACGGAGAAGTCGCAGCTTCAGAACAAGGAAAAGGCTTTCCGGCTCCTTCGCTCCAAGCTATATGAGCTGGAGCTGGAAAAACAGCAGGCATCGGAGGCGGCGGCAAGAAGGAGCCAGATCGGCACCGGAGACCGCTCGGAGAAGATCCGTACCTACAATTTCCCGCAGGGACGCGTGACAGACCACAGGATCAAGCTGACGCTGCATAAGCTGGACAGTGTTTTGAATGGAGATCTGGATGAGATCATTGACAGCCTGATAGCTGCGGATCAGGCGGCGAAGCTGGCGCAGGTGAATGAAGAATAATTGCAGACAATAAAAGACTGGGCAGGGTGTTTCCTGCACAGTCTCTTTTTTGTCAGCAATATTTCGCGATCTGATCAGACGGAAGGGAGCGTATGAAAACAGGATTACTTCTCAGCTTCTGCCTGAGCCATCTTCATAGCGCGAACCTTCAGCGGAAGACCGAACAGAGTGATAAATCCTTCTGCGTCGTGGTGGTCATAAAGGTCGCCGGTTGTGAAGGAAGCGAGGGACTCGCTGTACAGGCTGTACGGTGATGTTGTTCCGGCCTTGATGATGTTGCCCTTGTAGAGCTTGAACTTTACTTCTCCTGTCACATATTTCTGTGTGGATTCTACAAATGCCTGAACCGCCTCGCGAAGAGGTGTGAACCATTTCCCTTCGTATACGATCTGAGCCATCTGATTGCCCATATCCTTCTTTACATCCATAGTAGCGCGGTCAAGGACAAGCTCTTCAAGCTGCTTCTGTGCTTCCATAAGGATTGTTCCGCCAGGCGTCTCGTATACGCCGCGGGATTTCATTCCTACGACACGGTTTTCCACGATATCGCAGATGCCGATGCCGTGCTTTCCGCCAAGCTCATTCAGGGTCCGGATGATATCAGATACCTTCATCTCCTTGCCGTTGACAGATTTCGGAACGCCGGATTCAAATGTCATTGTCACGTATTCCGGTTCGTCAGGAGCCTTTTCAGGACTTACGCTGAGTACAAGAAGGTGGTCATAGTTTGGCTCGACAGATGGATCCTCCAGTTCCAGACCCTCATGGCTGATGTGCCATAAGTTACGGTCGCGGCTGTAGCTGGAATCCGCTGAAAACGGGAGATGGATCCCATGTGCTTTGCAGTATTCGATCTCAGCCTCGCGGGAATCCATGTTCCATTTGTCGTCGCGCCATGCAGCAATGATCTTGAGATCCGGGGCAAGCGCCTTGATCCCAAGTTCAAAACGGATCTGATCGTTTCCCTTACCTGTAGCGCCGTGGCAGATCGCGGCAGCGCCTTCCTTACGTGCGATCTCCACTAATTTTGCAGCGATTCCCGGACGGGCCATGGATGTTCCGAGCAGATATTTGTTCTCATATACAGCGCCCGCCTGAACGCATGGAATGATATAGTTTTCAGAAAAATCATCTGTAATATCCTCAATATAAAGCTTGGATGCTCCGGAATAAAGGGCACGTTCCTCAAGTCCGTCGAGCTCTTCGCCCTGTCCGCAGTCTACGCAGCAGCAGATAACTTCATAATCATAATTCTCCTTTAACCAGGGGATGATTGCTGTTGTATCAAGTCCTCCGGAATATGCTAAAATTACTTTCTCTTTCATGATCTATGTACCTCCTGAAGATTCTTTTTTAATCACATCTGCTACTATACAGGAAAAAATATGATAAATCAAGTGGGAAATGAAATTTTATGCATTTTTATGCAATATTGCTTGCAAATTATACAATACAAATGTATAATTATGCAATCAGACGAATGAAGATATAAGAAAAACTCTTTACTTATCAGTAAGAATAGAGTATTATGTATGGTGTTTTAGATTCGTAAAGGAGAATGAGAAAATGATCAGAGCAGGAATTATCGGCTCCACCGGATATGCCGGAGGCGAGCTTGTAAGGATTTTATTCAATCATAAAGATGTAGAAGTGAAATGGTACGGTTCCAGAAGCTATGTGGATAAGAAATATGCAGAGGTATACCAGAATTTTTTCCAGCTTGTGGATGATAAATGTATGGAAGATAATTTAGGTGAGCTGGCGGATCAGGTGGACGTGATCTTCACAGCGACGCCGCAGGGGTTATGTGCATCCCTTGTCAATGAGGAGATCTTAAATAAGGTAAAGATCGTTGACCTGAGTGCGGATTTCCGTATCAAGGATGTGAACGTTTACGAGAAATGGTATGGCATCACGCACAAAAGTCCTTCTTATATTAAGGAAGCGGTCTATGGACTGTGTGAGATCAACCGGGAGGATATCAAAGGCGCAAGACTGATCGCCAATCCAGGATGCTATACGACCTGTTCTATCCTGACGGCATATCCTTTGGCGAAAGAAGGGATCATCGACATGAGTACGCTCATCATCGATGCGAAATCCGGAACGTCCGGAGCAGGGCGCGGGGCAAAGGTCAGCAATCTTTTCTGCGAGGTCAATGAGAATATGAAGGCTTACGGCGTCGCGTCGCACAGACATACGCCGGAGATCGAGGAGCAGCTTGGCTATGCATCCGGGGAGGACGTTGTGATCAGCTTTACACCGCATCTTGTTCCGATGAACAGAGGGATCCTTGCGACAGAGTATGCATCGCTGAAAAAGGATGTGACATACGAGGAAGTAAAGGCAATTTACGATCAGTATTATGCGGACGAGAAGTTTGTCCGTGTTCTGGAAAAGGACGTCTGCCCGGAGACGAAATGGGTGGAAGGCAGCAACTATGTGGATATCAATTTCAAGATCGATCCGAGAACAAACCGTATCATTATGATGGGGGCGCTGGACAATCTGGTAAAAGGAGCGGCAGGCCAGGCGGTTCAGAATATGAACCTGCTCTTTGGACTGAAGGAATCGGAGGGACTTGATCTGGTTCCGATGTTCCCGTAAAATATGAATATATAGAAGAGACAATTCAGCGAAGGCTGGGAAATGAGGAAAAAATGATCCGTGTCATGACAATGAAAGATTATGATGAGGTACATGCTCTCTGGATGAGGATCCATGGATTTGGGATCCGGAGTATGGATGATTCAAGGGAAGGTGTTCAGAGATTTTTGGAGAGAAATCCAAAGACAAGTGCCGTGGCATTGGAGGAAGGCAGGATTGTCGGCAGTATTTTGTGCGGACATGACGGCAGAACCGGATGCTTTTACCATGTTTGTGTGGACGAGGCATACCGTATGAACGGCATAGGCAAAAATATGGTTGTTTTTTGTATGGAAGCTTTGAAGGCGGAGAAGATCAACAAAGTCGCACTGATAGCATTCCGCAGGAATGATATCGGAAATTCCTTCTGGAAACAGATGGGATGGAGGCAGGTCGATGCAAATTATTATGATTTTGTTTTAAACGAAGAAAATATAACAGCATTTAATCAGTAGGAGGGAATCAAATGAAAACAATTTCAGGAGGGGTAACAGCAGCAAAAGGTTTTGAGGCCGCGAGCGCTGCGGCGGAGATCAAATACAAAGGCCGTGATGACATGGCGCTGATTTTCAGCAAGACGCCTTGCATAGCGGCGGGGACATTTACAAGAAATCTTGTAAAGGCGGCTCCGGTCAAATGGGATCGTCAGATCGTGGATTCCGGCAATCCGGTTCACGCGGTGATCGCGAACTCCGGTGTGGCGAATGCGTGCACAGGCGAGGAAGGAATGAGCTACTGTAAACAGACGGCCGGGAAGGCAGCAGAACTTCTTGGAATCCCGGCGGACAGCGTTATCTTAGGTTCCACAGGCGTGATCGGCAAGCAGCTTCCGATGGATCGGATGGCCCGCGGCGTAGAGCTTCTTGCAGAAGCAAAGAATGCTTCCAGGGAAAATGGAACAAAGGCCGCTCAGGCGATCATGACAACAGATCTGCGGAAGAAGGAACTGGCTGTACAGTTCGAGGTTGCAGACGTTACCGTAACCGTCGGCGGTATGGCGAAGGGTTCAGGAATGATCCATCCGGATATGTGCACAATGCTGAGCTTTATCACAACCGATGCAGTGATCACGAAGGAAGCGCTCCAGAAAGCGCTCAGCGAGGATGTGAATGATACATACAATATGATCTCCGTTGACCGCGACACATCTACCAACGACACCTGTGTCGTTCTTGCAAACGGGGAGGCCGGCAATGCCAGGATCACAGCGGAGGGCGAAAGCTTTGCAGATTTTAAGAAGGCGCTCCATGAGGTCAACGAGTACCTTGCAAAGATGATCGCCGGAGACGGCGAGGGCTGTACCTGCCTTTTTGAGACGAAAGTTATCCATGCAGACACCGCGGAGACGGCGAAGATCATTGCCAAATCCGTTGTCACCTCCAATCTGACCAAGACAGCGATCGCCGGACATGATGCGAACTGGGGAAGGATCCTCTGCGCTATGGGATATTCCGGGGCGCAGTTCGATCCGGAAAAGGTCGACCTCTTTTTTGAGAGCGCGGCAGGAAAGATACAGATCATTGAAAATGGTACCGCTGTTGACTACAGCGAGGAGAAGGCAACAGAGATCCTGTCCGAAAAGGTCGTGACGGCTATTGCTGATGTGAAAATGGGCGATGCAGAAGGAACGGCGTGGGGCTGCGACCTGACGCATGGCTACATTGAGATCAACGCAGATTACCGTTCATAGAAAAGTGGTGGGACAGATGATAGAAAGAAGGAAAGCAGATATGGATTTACAGAAGTATCAGGATAAGGCGGAGGTGCTGATCGAGGCATTGCCATATATTCAGCGTTTTAACCGGAGAATTGTTGTAATCAAATATGGCGGAAGCGCAATGCTGGATGATAAGCTGAAAAAGCATGTGATCGAGGATGCGACGCTTCTGAAGCTTTGCGGATTCAAGCCGATCATCGTGCATGGCGGCGGGAAGGAGATCAGCAGCATGGTCGGGCGCCTTGGCATGGAGCCGAAATTTGTAAACGGTCTTCGCGTGACAGACAAAGAGACGCTGGATGTTGCGGAGATGGTGCTGAACAAGGTCAACAAGAGCCTCGTCCGTATGGTTCAGGAGCTTGGCGTGCGCGCGATCGGTATCAGCGGAAAGGACGGCGGCCTTCTGAAAGTGAAAAAGAAATATTCAGAGGGAGAAGATATCGGATATGTAGGGGAAGTCACAGAAGTCAATGCGGATATTCTTTTTGACCTTCTGGAAAAGGATTTTCTTCCGATCGTGTGCACGATCGGTATGGATGACGAGTTCCAGTCTTATAATATCAATGCGGATGACGCCGCCCAGGCGATCGCCTGCGCGGTGAAATCTGAGAAACTGGCGTTTCTCTCCGACGTGGAGGGCGTATATAAAGATCCGGAAAATAAACAGACATTGATCTCTGAAATGACAGTTTCGGAGGCGCGCGAGCTGATCGATCAGGGTATCATCAGCGGCGGTATGATCCCGAAGGTGACCAATTGCATTGACGCTATTGAAAAAGGCGTTTCCCGCGTGCATATTCTGGATGGAAGGATTCCGCATTGCGTACTTCTTGAGATCTTTACAAATAAAGGAATTGGTACCGCTATTTTAGGAGACGGGGAAAGCAGGTTTTATCATGGAGAATAAAATGATGACAAGTGCGGACCGGTATCTGGTTCACACATACAACAAATATCCGATCGTTGCAGAGCGCGGCGACGGCGTTTATGTATATGATACGGAAGGAAATAAATATCTGGATTTTGCAGCGGGGATTGCGGTTTCCGCCCTTGGTTATAATAATGAAGAGTACAATCAGACCCTGAAAGACCAGATAGACAAGCTGATCCATATTTCCAATCTGTATTACAATGAAAATATCGGAAAGGCGGCGGAAGCGCTGGTAAGAGTATCCGGCATGGATCAGGTATTTTTTACAAACAGCGGAACGGAAGCGATCGAAGGCGCTTTAAAAGCCGCAAGGAAATATGCTTACAGGAAAGGGACGGGAAGATATGAATATATCGCCATGAATCATTCCTTCCACGGGCGAAGCATGGGCGCCGTGGCTGTCACAGGCAAGGAAGCATACCGCACGCCGTTCGAGCCGCTGATCCAGGGAGTGAAATTTGCTGAGTTCAATGATCTGGAAAGCGTAAAGGCGCAGGTGACAGATAAGACGTGCGCGATCATCATGGAGCCGATTCAGGGCGAAGGCGGTATCTATCCGGCTGCAAAGGAATTTATCGAAGGTATCCGCAAGCTCTGCGACGAGGAAGGAATCCTTCTGATCTTTGATGAGATCCAGTGCGGCATGGGGCGTACCGGGTATATGTTCAGCTGGCAGGAGTACGGCGTGCGTCCGGATATCCTTGCAATGGCAAAAGGGATTGGCAATGGCGTTCCGGTTGGCGCATTTGCTCTGACAAATGCGGTTGCCGGGTATTCTCTGGAGCCGGGAGACCACGGTTCAACCTACGGCGGCGGTCCGCTTGCATGTGCGGCAGTTGCCAAAACGATCGAGATTTTCGAGAGGGAGAATCTTGCCGGTCACGCAAAAAAGGTCGGCGCATATCTGGAGCAGAAGCTGGAAGAGCTTACGCAGGAATTTGACTGCGTGGCAGGCCACAGAGGAAAAGGTCTGATGCAGGGGCTGATCGTCACGGAAGCGCCGGGCGGGATTGTGAAAAAGGCGATGGATGAGGGTGTGCTCCTGATCGTTGCAGGAGCGGATGTGATCCGTATTGTTCCGCCGCTGATCGTCACAGAAGCGCACGTGGATGAGATGATTGAAAAGCTTCGAAAGGCATTATCCCGGGTGTAACGGCTGTGTGCAGGGATGACAGAATATAAGAATAATTGCCGGTTATATGGACATACTACTTCCAATCAGGGAGGGATCGTGATATCACACCCTCCGCCCTTTCGGGCAAAATATGGAGGTGGTTCATATGACCGGCTTTTTGATTGCAGTAATTTCCGGCGCACTGATGAGTATTCAGGGGGTCTTTAACACGGAGGTGACAAAGACGACGGGCGAATGGGTATCCACAGGCTGGGTGCAGTTTTCGGCCTTTTTGACCTGTATCGTCCTGTGGCTGTTTACCGGGCGCGATGAGATACGTACGATCCTGGAGGTGCAGCCAAAGTACATGCTGCTGGGCGGCGTGATCGGAGCAGGGATTACATTTACGGTCATCAAGAGTATGGAAGCGCTCGGCCCGGCAAAAGCGGTTTTATTGATTGTGACCGCGCAGATTCTCGCGGCGTATCTCATCGAGCTTTTCGGGATGTTCGGCGCAGATAAGCAGCCGTTCGAGATGCGGAAGCTGATCGGAATGGTGGCCGCGATCGCCGGCCTTTGCATTTTTGAATGGAAATAAATAAGGAGCAGTGCAAAAAAAATAGAGAAAAGAGCAAAAAATGTTGACAGCTGGAGAAAAGTGCTGTAACATATATGCAACAGAACAAAGCGGCCGGCGGAAGTATTTTCTGTTCTCATCTATCCGGCGCTGCATCGGATCAGCCTCAGACTCAGAGGAATTTTCACGAAAGATAAAATTACATAGTAAGGATCATGGATTTGCGAAGGTGGAAAGGATGATGATATGCGAGGACATATACGACGGAGTACGGCTTTATTATTGACCGTGCTTCTGTCAGCGGGAATGCTGGAAGGCTGCGGGATCGGGAAGAGCGCAGCGGCGGAGAAAGGACTGGTGATAGCGGAAGATTCGGATTGGAAGACGGAAGGATCAGCTGAACCGGAGGAAGATTCCGGTTCCGGAGATACTGCGGACGGAGAGAATGACGGGGCGCAGACAGGAACAACCGGTACAAAAGAGGATCCCGAAGATGAGGAAGAGACAACGATCTATGTCTATGTATGCGGACAGGTAAGGGAGGCGGGAGTCTATCAGATGCCATATGGCTGCCGGATCTATCAGGTGATCGAAGAGGCCGGGGGCGTCACGGAGGAAGCCGACATTTCGGCTGTGAATCAGGCTGCAAAGGCAGAGGACGGACAGAAGATTTACATACCGGAAGAAGGGGAATTGCTGTCCGGAGCTTCCGAAGGAGACGATACCGCCTCCGGACAGGTATCCGGTGCGGAAGAAATCTCCGGCGTTTCCGGAGATGGCAAAGTGAATATCAATACAGCGGACAAGGACGAGCTTATGACACTGAGCGGGATCGGGGAATCGCGCGCGGAAAGCATTGTGAAGTACAGAGAGGAGCACGGCAGCTTTTCACGGACGGAGGAGCTGAAGAATATAAGCGGTATTGGGGATGGAATCTACAATAAGATCAGGGAGGACATCTGTGTCTGAGGCCGGTCGCAGATACGGGGTATTCCTTGTTCTGACGATGATCCTGGGCGTCCGGTATGCGTTCTGCTTTATTACAGATGAATACGGAATCCCGAAGGAATGGAAGGAACAGTCGGGCAGGATCGTTACGGTGGAGGGATATGTGACGGGGAAAGAGGACAAAGAGAAAGTGAGAGTTTTCTACCTGTCAGATCATTTGATCGTATATGATGGAGATTTCACGGAGATTCCGATCGGAAGCCGGGTAAGAGTTTCAGGAGAGGTGCAGAACTTTCAGGAACAGCGCAATCCCGGAGGCTTTGATGAAGAACAATATTACACCCGCAGAAAATACTGGGCAAAGCTTTTTTCTGACAGAGTGATCCGTATGGATGATAAGCAGAATACCGTGAAGGAAGGACTCTATCAGCTGCGCCGGTTCTGGACAGAACAGATGAAGGAGAAGCTGGGGGATGAATCCGGCGGGATTCTTGCAGCGATGGTATTGGGGAATAAGGGAAGCGCGGATGCGGATGAGAAGGAGAGATATCAAAAGGCGGGACTTGGACATCTTATGGCAGTTTCAGGCTGTCACGTGAGTCTGGTTGCAGCGGCGGTCTATACAGCGCTGCGGAAATTGCGCATGAGGAATGGCGCGGCGTCCATATTAACCGGCAGTATCTTATATTTTTATGTTCTGCTGTGTCAATCGCCGGTATCGGCTGTAAGGGCGTATCTGATGTACATGGTTCTTATGGGAGCGAAGATATGCGGCAGGGTTTACCAGGGGAAGCGAACGCTTTTTCTAACAGCGTTTACCGTTCTTATGTGGAGGCCGATGGATATTGCAGACGCCGGATTTTTATTATCATTCGGAGCGATGGCAGGAATCGGGGTGATCTATCCGATCCTGACCGGTGTTTCCGGGCGGGAACGAAGCTCAGGCATTCTGGTTTCCCTGTCCGTGCAGCTTGTCTTACTGCCGATACTGCTTTATTTCTATTATGAGATCCCGGTGTATAGTTTATTATTTGGGATTCTGGCAGTAGGATTATTCAGTATACTTATGATCTGCGGATGTGCGGGATGTATAGGATGCTCCCTGGGGCTTCTGCTTCCGGCGTGTATGAACCGGATTTCGGAGAGGATAATAAATGCAGTATGGTTTCCGGCCGGATGGATATTGAATGTATATCATGAGATCTGTCGGCTGGAACTGAAGCTTCCATTTACACGATGGATAGCAGGCAGGCCGGGTCTCGGGAAGATTCTGCTATACTATATATTGCTGACGGCTCTTCTTCTGCTGCTGAAAAATAAGAAAAAGAAAGCGCTGATCCCAGCTGTGGCAGGACTGGTATTGCTGTTTATTCCTCTTCCGAACAAAGGAGTTTTAACCTTTACTATGCTGGATGTTGGGCAGGGGGATGGATTTGTTATGGAGGGGCCGGATGGATTGACTTATCTTTTTGACGGCGGCAGCAGCGATCAGAGTCAGCCGGGGAAATACATAATAGAACCATATTTAAAGTACAAAGGGATCGGAGAGATTGATTATGCTTTTCTTTCACACGGGGATCAGGATCATGTAAATGGCGTGACGGAGATGCTTGAAAGGCAGGAAACAGGAATAAAGATCCGGAATATTGTGCTGCCTGAAAAGGAGGTCTGGGATGACGCCTTACGTTCGATCGCCGCTCTGGCAGATGAAAAGAGCGTTCCGGTGCTTATCATGGATGCAGATTCTTCTTTAACAGAGGGAGAACTGGAAATTCAGGCATTATATCCTGAATCGGGATGTGAGGTGGAGACGGGCAATGAAGCGTCGCTTGTTCTGGATATCCGTTATCGTGATTTTTCTGTTCTGATGACAGGCGATCTTGGGCAGGAGGGGGAGAAAATACTTCTCGATCAGAACAAACTGAAGAGGCATACAATCCTGAAGCTGGGACATCATGGTTCCAAAAATTCAAGCTCCCGGGAGTTTCTGCAGAAAACAGATCCGAAATATGCGTTTATATCCGCCGGGATAGATAACATTTACGGACATCCCCATAAAGAGGTGCTTGATCTCCTGGAGGCAACGGGGATAAACGTCTACAGAACAGATCGGATGGGCGCTGTGGAAGCGGAGACGGACGGCGAAACGCTCCGTATCGTGAATACCGTGGGAGCGGCAAAGTAATCTGGTCTTTGCGATAAGCAGTAATTTGTGATAATATGAATAGCGATAGAACAGACAGATAAGGAAAGCTCAATTGTTAAAATGGAAAAGAGGCTGTCGGATGAAGCAGTTAAATGCAGACATAAAAAGCGGAGATCTGAAGCAGATCTATCTGTTGTATGGTGAAGAGGCATATTTGAAAAAACAGTATAAGGATCGTTTGAAGAATGCCATTATGGGAGATGGAGACGCGATGAACTTTTCTTCTTTTGCGGGGAAAGGGATCGACATTCGTGAGGTTATGAGCATTGCGGAAACGATGCCGTTTTTTGCGGAGCACAGGCTGATCATGATCGAGGATTCCGGCTTTTTTAAAAAGGCTTCGGCTGAGCTTGCAGAGTATCTGGGACAGCTTCCGGAAACCACGTATTTTATTTTTGTGGAGGAAGAGATAGACAAGCGGAATAAGCTTTACAAGGCGGTTCAGAAAAAGGGATATGTTTCCGAGATGAAGCGCCAGGATGACCGGACGCTCCTCAAGTGGGTGCTCGGCCTTGTAAAAAAAGAGAAAAAGCAGATCGCTCAGAACGATGCGGCATATTTCCTGCAGCTTGTCGGAGCGGATATGGAGAATCTTCAAAAGGAGCTGGAGAAACTGTTTTGCTATACGATGGATCAGGATGTGATCCGGAGGGAAGATATTGATGCAATCTGTACGAGTCAGATATCTAATAATATTTTTGCTATGGTAAATGCAGTTGCAGAAAAAAGGCAGAAGGAAGCTTTGCAGTACTATTATGACCTGGTCGCACTGAAGGAGCCGCCGATGCGTATATTGTATCTTTTGATCCGGCAGTTCCGGCTCATATTACAGGTAAAAAATCTTCTGTTCCAGCATGCTTCAAGAAGTGAGATCAGTGAGAAAACGGGAATCCGTTCTTTTGCGGTACGCCAATATGAGGGACAGTGCAGATTTTTCCTGGAATCAGAGCTGAAAGAGATCCTTGAGGACGGGGCGCAGACGGAGGAAGCGGTGAAAACCGGATTTTTGGATGACCGTCTTGGGGTTGAAATTTTCATTGTAAAATACAGTTCCAGGTGATACGATAGTGCTATTGAAAATGAGAGGGAGTATAATGAAGAGATCAGGAAGTATTTTTGTAATTTTATTTATTGCTGTTTTTATGATGCAATTTCATGTTTCCGCGGCGGAGCAGGAGAATGAGCAGGGAGAATGGAAAAGTAAGACATATTATTACTACTGTAATTCCGCAGGGAAAAAGCTCACCGGTCTGCAGGAGATTAACGGCCATACCTATTATTTTGATAAAAAGGGCAGACAAAAGACAGGATGGCAGAAGATCGGAAAGAATTATTACTTTTTCCAAATAAAGAACGGGAAAAAAGGGTATATGGCTGCCTCAAAGACGATCAATGGGGTAAAGCTGGATAAAAGCGGCAAGGCGAAGCAGACAAAGAAGACTTTGAAGAAGCTGAAGGCTTTGATAATGGCAACCGATGTTGCGGAAAAGGCCACGAAGCCGTCTATGAAGAAGTCGGAGAAATTAAAGGCCTGCTTTCGTTATCTGATCAAAAATTACAAGTATAAAGGTTCGCCTGTATTTGTGAAGAGCAGCCAGTGGGAATGCAGCTATGCAATTTCCATGTTTTCAAAGAAGCATGGAAGCTGTTATGATTACGGCGCGGCATTTGCCTTTTTGGCGAATGCAGTCGGATATGATACCGCTTATGCGATTTCAAGCGGAGGCCATGGCTGGGCGGAAGTGAACGGATATGTGTATGATCCGGCATGGGAACAGATTGATAAAAAACACAGTTATTTCAAACGCTCCTATAATGCGAAACTGGGAGGCCTTGCACCGAACTATAAAAAAGCAAGAATATACGTTAGAAAAATTTAGAGGAGATTTTTATGGCAGGAACAGATCAGAGTAAGATTCGCAATTTTTGTATTATTGCACATATCGATCACGGGAAATCAACATTAGCTGACCGGATCATTGAGAAGACGGGGCTTCTGACGAGCCGCGAGATGCAGGCGCAGGTACTTGACAATATGGATCTGGAGCGCGAGCGGGGCATTACGATCAAGGCGCAGGCCGTACGTACTGTATATAAGGCAAAGGATGGAGAAGAATATATATTTAACCTGATCGATACTCCGGGTCATGTGGATTTTAATTATGAGGTTTCCCGAAGTCTTGCAGCGTGTGACGGTGCAATCCTTGTGGTTGACGCGGCGCAGGGGGTGGAAGCTCAGACGCTGGCGAACGTCTATCTGGCGCTGGATCATGATCTGGATGTCATGCCCGTTATCAATAAGATCGATCTCCCAGGCGCGGAACCTGAGCGTGTCATTGAGGAGATCGAGGACGTCATCGGCATCGAGGCGGAGGATGCGCCAAGGATTTCCGCAAAGACAGGTTTAAATATAGACGACGTCCTTGAACAGATCGTAGAGAAGATTCCTGCACCGGAAGGGGATCCGAAGGCGCCTCTTCAGGCACTCATTTTTGATTCCGTCTATGATTCCTACAAAGGAGTGATCATCTTCTGTCGTATAAAAGAAGGGACGGTCCGAAAAGGTACGAGAATCCGTATGATGGCAACCGGAGCGGCGGAAGAGGTTGTAGAGGTTGGATATTTTGGCGCAGGCCGGTTTATCGCATGTGATGAGCTGAGCGCAGGCATGGTCGGCTATATCACAGCCAGCCTTAAGAATGTGAAGGATACGCGTGTCGGCGATACGGTGACTGATGATGCAAGACCTTGCAGTGAGCCGCTGCCGGGTTATAAAAAGGTTACCCCGATGGTTTATTGCGGTATGTATCCGGCCGACGGGGCGAAGTACCCGGATCTCAGGGATGCGCTTGATAAGCTTCAGCTCAATGACGCGGCGCTTCAGTTTGAACCGGAAACTTCGGCGGCTCTGGGGTTTGGATTCCGCTGCGGATTCCTTGGACTTTTACATCTTGAGATCGTTCAGGAGCGCTTGGAAAGGGAATATAATTTGGATCTGGTCACAACGGCGCCAGGCGTTGTGTATAAGATTCATAAGACCAATGGAGATGTGATCGAACTGACCAATCCTACGAATATGCCGGATCCTTCGGAAATTGATTATATGGAAGAGCCTGTGGTAAAGGCGGAGATCATGGTGACGTCCGAATATATTGGATCGATTATGGATCTTTGTCAGGAGCGCCGTGGAATATATAAAGAAATGGAATATATTGAGCAGACAAGGGCAATCCTCAGGTATGACCTTCCGCTCAATGAGATCATCTATGATTTCTTTGATGCCCTGAAATCCCGTTCCAGAGGCTACGCCTCTTTTGATTATGAGATGAAGGGTTATGTGCAGTCGGAGCTTGTGAAGCTGGATATTCTGATCAACAAGGAGGAGGTAGATGCGCTTTCCTTTATTGTATTTGCAGGTTCAGCTTATGATCGCGGAAGAAAGATGTGTGAGAAACTGAAAAAGGAGATTCCAAGACAGCTTTTTGAGATCCCGATTCAGGCTGCGATCGGCAGCAAGATCATTGCAAGGGAAACTGTACGCGCCCTCAGAAAAGATGTTCTTGCAAAATGTTATGGCGGGGATATTACGCGTAAGAAGAAGCTTTTGGAGAAGCAGAAGGAAGGAAAGAAGCGTATGCGCCAGGTCGGTAATGTTGAGATACCGCAGAAGGCGTTTATGAGCGTATTGAAATTAGATGAAGAATAAAGATACAGGTGATATAATATATGAGAAAACAATTGCAATTATATATTCATATACCATTTTGTGTAAGGAAATGTAATTATTGTGATTTTCTATCCGGTCCGGCAACACCTGAGACCCGGAAAAAATATGTGGAAGCACTGACGAAAGAGATCATGGCCTACGAAAAGAGGATGGACGATTATGAAGTATCGTCCATTTTCATTGGCGGAGGAACCCCGTCCCTCCTTTCCGGGGAGGAAATTGTCGATCTGTTTTATGCGCTGCACCTTGCATTTCGCATTAAGCCGACGGCAGAGGTTTCCATCGAGATCAATCCGGGAACAGTCACGCAGGAAAAATTTGCCACTTATAAAAAGGTAGGGATCAACCGGTTAAGCTTTGGAATGCAGTCTGCGGTCGAAGAAGAGCTTCAGATGTTAGGCAGGATCCATACTTTTGAACAGTTCGAACAGAATTTTAAGCTTGCGCGGCGAATGGGCTTTGAGAATATGAACATTGATATTATGTCAGCGATTCCGGGACAGACTTTCGAGTCGTACATGTATTCTCTTGAAAAGGCTCTTCAGATGGAGCCGGAACATATTTCTGCCTACAGCCTTATCATTGAGGAAGGGACCCCGTTTTATGAGCTGAACGAGAAAGGATATCTGCAGCTTCCGGATGAAGAAGAAGACCGACTGATGTATGACCGGACCAGAGAAGTGTTGGAATATTTTGGCTATTACCGATATGAAATATCGAACTATGCGAAGCCGGGATTTCAATGCCAGCATAATATCGGTTATTGGACGAGAAAAGAATACCTGGGATTAGGGGTCGGCTCATCTTCACTGGTCGATGAGACGCGGTTTACAAATATAAAAGACCGCGGCGAATATCGGGAGATCCTTGCGAAAGAAGATTTCCGGATCGAAGATATCCATGAAAACGTAGAACCGATCGATCGGAAGGGACAGATCGCGGAATATATGATCTTGGGACTGCGCATGACAGATGGGATCGACATGGAGGATTTTGAGGAGACTTTTGGAGAGCCGGTTGAGAATGTTTATGGAACGGTCATCCGGAAATATATAAGCATGGGACTTCTGGAAGAACGGAATGGATGGCTGTACTTTACGGAGCGGGGGATTTCTGTAAGCAATTCGGTGATGGCAGAATTTCTTTAGGTTTTCAGTTGCCATGCATACGACCTGGCGTTTTATTTAAGGGAAAGCGAGGGTTTCGTGCGATTCGCATGTTGACGTTGCTTGAACCCCGGTTGTATAATAAGATACTGTATAAAAGAGATGGAGGAATAATATGAGTTACGAACCGAGACCGGAATTCGGTGAGCGTGACGGGAAGCGGGCAGCTAAGCTCAAGGAACAGTTCGGACGTGTAGTGGGCGTGTTCCTGATTATAGCGGCCAGCATTGCATTCTATTTTGTGCTTCTGCGAGCTACCGGATTGTCAGATGTTATTGGGAAAATATTAACGATATTGGAACCGATCTTACTTGGAATTGTATTTGCCTATGTACTGCATCCGATTGTGGCGTTTGTGGAAAAGAAAGCGAAGCCTTTTCTCAAAGAGAGAAAAAAGGACGCAGACAAGGTAGAGGGACAGGCTCGCATGATGGGGATCATAGCTGCATATGCGGTTGCTCTTTTAATCATAGCGGGACTTATTGGAATTATCATCCCTCAGCTGTTTGACAGTATCCGTGCGCTTGCTATCAACCTCCCGGCGCAGTTGAACAGCTTTGTGACTTATTTTACGGACGTTGTGACAAACAATAACAAATTGTCGGGTTACAGTGATGTTTTGACCAATATTGTAGATCAGGCGACCCAATCCTTTGTAACATGGCTCAGACAGAATCTTTTGACGCAGACAAATCAGCTGATGTCATCACTGACGGCGGGCGTAATTAATATTGTGCTTGTTTTTCTGAATGTTATCATTGGAATGATCGTGGCGATTTATCTGCTTTACAGCAAGGAAACATTTATCGGTCAGCTTAAGAAACTGCTTTATTCTATAGCAAAGCCGGAAAATGCGAATCTTGTGCTTCACATTACGCGTAAGAGCAATGAAATCTTCAGCGGCTTTGTGATTGGTAAAATTATAGATTCTGCAATTATCGGCGTATTGTGTTTTCTTGTTATGAGCGTCATTCAAATGCCATATACATTGCTTGTCAGCGTGATAGTCGGAGTGACAAATGTAATTCCGTTCTTTGGTCCTTTTATCGGCGCGATACCGAGCGTTATCCTGATCATGCTGTCTGATTGGAAGATGGGGATTTATTTCCTGATCATGGTTCTGATTTTGCAGCAGGTAGATGGAAATATTATCGGCCCGAAGATTCTCGGCAATTCTACAGGCCTGTCGCCATTTTGGGTAATCGTAGCGATCCTGCTTGGGAAGGGATTATTTGGGTTTGTCGGCATGTTAATTGGAGTTCCTACATTTGCAGTTATATATTATATTGTTTCTATGGTTGTGGAACAGAGGCTGTATAACCGGAAACTTCCGACAGAGTCCCAAAAATATAATGATATTCTATATGTCGATGGAAAGACAATGGAGCTGATTCATGTTTCAGATGAAAAAGCACAGGAATCCGCAGAGAATAATAAAGAAAAAGGGGAATAAGAAATGCCGATCAGAGTAGCAAATGACTTACCGGTCAGAGAAATACTGGAACATGAAAATATATTTGTAATGGATGAAAACCGTGCGATGCATCAGGATATCCGGCCGCTTAAAATTGGTCTTTTGAATCTGATGCCTCTCAAAGAGGATACGGAGCTTCAGATTCTGCGCTCTTTTTCTAATACGCCGCTGCAGGTGGATGTGATCTTTATCACCGTGGAAAGTCATGAATCAAAGAATACGTCTACAAGCCATCTGAATAAATTTTATGTGACCTTTAAAGAGATAAAGAAACAGAAATTGGACGGACTGATTATTACTGGCGCACCGGTGGAACAGATGGAATTTGAAGAGGTGGACTACTGGGATGAGCTTGTCGAGATCATGGACTGGGCGGAGACGCATGTGACGTCGACCTTACATATCTGTTGGGGAGCGCAGGCCGGTCTGTATCATTATTACGGTCTTGAAAAGGTACAGCTTCCGAAAAAGCTTTTCGGCGTTTATCAGCACCGTGTCATGAACCGGAAAATCCCGCTTGTCCGCGGATTTGACGATGTATTTTCCGCACCGCATTCCAGATATACGACAGTGCCGACGGAGGCGATCGAAGCGGAGGAGGAATTAACCGTCCTTGCAAAGTCGCCGATTGCGGGCGTGTTCCTTTCCATGGCGGAGAACGGCAGGAAGATTTTTGTCATGGGGCATCCGGAGTATGACCGGGTGACATTGGATCAGGAATATAAGCGCGATCTTTCCAAAGGACTTCCGATCGATCTTCCAAAGGATTATTATCCGAACGACGATCCAAACGAGAAGCCTCTTCTTGTGTGGCGGGCGCATGCAAACAATCTGTATACAAACTGGCTCAATTATTATGTCTATCAGGAGACGCCGTACAGCCTGGATTAAGTTGCGTAAAAATGGTGCAAAAACGGTGTACGAATGGTGTACGAGATAACAAATGGTGCACAGATAACACAGATAAAATATGGTATATTAATACTCGATTATTTTAAATATCAAAATATTTAAAACACAAAACAAAATGAAAGGAATAAACTATGTTTGCAAGAATTTCAGGTACAGGTTCTTTCATTCCGGAACGGGTGGTCACAAATGATGACATTGCTTTACATGTGGATACCTCAGATGAATGGATCATAAGCAGGACTGGTGTGAGAACCAGGCACGTGGTTGAAAATGAAACGGCTGTGAGCATGGCAATCGCTGCGGCAAAGAATGCCCTGGCGGATGCAAATATACAGGCGGATGAGATTCAGATGATCATCGCTGCAACTGTATCGGCAGAGCAGAGTCTTCCATGTGTTGCATGTGAGGTGCAGGCGGCCATAGGCGCAGATCACGCAGTCTGTTTTGACGTAAATACTGCATGTACCGGTTTTATCACGGCGTATCAGCTTGCAGTCTCTCAGATGCGATCCGGTTTCGCGAAGCAGATATTGCTCGTAGCGACAGAGAGTCTGTCGCATCTTGTTGACTGGACTGACCGGGGAACCTGTATTCTCTTCGGGGATGGGGCCGGAGCGACAATAATTACGGCAAATGATGAGCCGCTGATGGAACGCGGGGAAACCATAAAGGTAAATACGGTCAAAGGATGTGATCCGATCATCCTTCATGCAGATGGAAGCAGGGGACATGTTCTGAGCTGTAGCGCTGGAAGCTATATACAGATGGCTGGACGTGAGGTCTACAGATTTGCAGTGAGTGAGGTACCGAAGGTTATCCATGAGATTCTGGAGCAGCAAGACTTGCAGACAGAAGATATTGATTACTTCATTTTGCATCAGGCAAATCAAAGGATCATTGAGACGATTGCCAAACGGCTGAAGGTTGGAATGGACAGGTTTCCGTGCAATGTGGATAAATATGGCAACATGTCCTCGGCAAGTATTCCGGTTCTTTTAGATGAGATGAACCGGAGCGGCAGGCTGAAACGCGGGATGAAAGTAATCCTTGCGGGGTTTGGAGCCGGACTGACATGGGGAGCCGCATATGTCGAGTGGTGATCGGTAATCAAGGTAATGAGCAAGAACCTTTTCATAAATAATGTATTAGGAGGAAGTGTGATATGATCGTACCGCGTTACTATGAAGATCTGCACATGCTGCATGAGAACACGATGCCGGACCGTTCCTATTATGTTCCGGCGGCAGCCAGGATGGATTGCCTCATTGAACAAAGGGAAAGCTCCAGCCGCATCCAGATGCTGAACGGTGACTGGAAATTCAAATACTACAACAGCATATACGATCTCAACGAACCATTTTATAAACCGGGATTTGATACAAATGATTTCATAACAATCCCGGTTCCGGGTATCTGGCAGAATTATGGCTATGATAATCACCAGTATACCAATTTCCGGTATCCATTCCCGGTGGATCCCCCGTATGTGCCGCAGGATAATCCATGTGGAACGTATATCTGTTCATTTACTTATCAAAAGGATGAAAAGGCCCCGAAAGCATTTCTTGAGTTTGAGGGCGTTGATTCCTGCTTCTATGTGTGGCTGAATGGAGAATATGTCGGCTACAGCCAGGTTTCCCATGCACTCAGTGAATTCCATGTGACAGAGTATCTCAGAGAAGGAAGAAACACACTGGCGGTGCTGGTCTTGAAATGGTGCGACGGAAGCTATCTGGAGGATCAGGACAAATTCCGCATGAGCGGTATTTTCAGGGATGTATATCTGATGAAAAGACCGAAGCAGTGTATTTATGATTATTTCATCCATACAAAAACAGAGGAGGATAAGGCTGTCGTAAGTATCAGCACAAAATATCTGGATGAGACGATCCCTGTTCAGGCGTCCATCTACGATGCGGAGGATCGGTTGGTCACGGATTTTGTCTATAAAGGGGACACGGAATTTGAGATCAGCGAGCCGCATCTGTGGAACAGTGAGCAGCCGTATCTGTACACGCTTGTTCTTGAGACGGAGTATGAGGTGATCACGGAGCATCTCGGCATCCGAGAGATCCATGTGGAGGGAAATGTCGTATACATCAACGGCGCTCCGGTGAAATTCCGGGGTGTGAACAGGCATGATTCCGATCCGGTGACGGGCGCTGTCATCAGCGTGGAGCAGATGGAAAAGGATCTGAAAATGATGAAGCAGTACAATTTCAATGCGATCCGCACGAGCCATTATCCGAATCAGCCGATGTTCTATCAGATGTGCGACAAGTACGGATTTTTCGTGATCGATGAGGCAGACAACGAAAGCCATGGCTCGTGGATGCTGTGCTACTCCAATGACACGGACACAGAGCGCGCCGGAAGATGGAATGAGCTGATCTCCGATAATCCGGCGTTTGACGAGGCAACGCTTGATCGGACAAGAAAGCTCGTGGAAAGGGATAAGAACCGCCCATGCGTTGTCATCTGGTCTATGGGAAATGAGTGCGGCTATGGCTGCACGTTTGAGAAAGCTCTGGCGTGGACAAAACAGTATGATCCGGGCAGGCTGACACATTATGAGAGCGCCTGTTACAGAGGGCGCAAGAGAAAATATGATTATTCCTGCATCGATCTTTACAGCCGCATGTATCCGGGATTTCAGGAGGTGATCGATTACGTGGAATCCGATCCGGATAAACCGTATATCATGTGTGAATACTGCCATTCCATGGGAAATGGCGCCGGAGACTATGAAGATTATTTTGAACTGATCGAGAAATATGACTGTATCTGCGGAGGCTTTGTGTGGGAATGGTGCGACCATGCCATTTACAAGGGGAAAACCGACGACGGCCGGAAGATGTATTTTTACGGCGGGGATCATGGGGAGTACCCGCAGGACGGGAACTTCTGCATGGACGGACTTGTCTATCCCGACAGAACTCCCCACACGGCACTTTTGGAATACAAAAACGTCCACAGACCTGCGAGAGTTTGCTCGTACGATCAGAAGACAGGCATCCTTGTACTGAAAAATGAAATGAACTATGTGGATATCAGGGAGTACATGGAGATCTTCTATGAAGTAAGTGCAGATGGGAAAACGGTTTTTTCCGGAAAACTTGATGCGGCGAATATTCCAGGTATCCTGCCGGGTGAGGAGGGGAAGATCTCACTTCCGGTCGAGGTCCCGGACAGGGGGAGGGTATATCTGAAGCTGCTCTACAAGCTGAAGGATTCGGATCACTTCCGCCGAAAGGGCCATACGCTGGGATTTGATGAGATCCTTCTTGACAACAGCGACCCGCGGAATCAGACAAGCCTTATATGGAAGAAGGAATCGGAAACCGGCAGGAAAAAGATGCCGAAGCTTACCGTATCGGAGACCTCCAGGCATTTGATCGTGGAGGGCAGTACATTTACATATGTTTACAGTAAGCTTTACGGCACGTTTGACCAGTTGACTGTCAATGGAAAGAAATTTCTTGACCGGCCGATGGAGCTGAATATCTGGAGAGCGCCGACGGACAATGACATGTATATTAAGAAAGAATGGCAAAAGGCCATGTATGACCGGGCGGTCTCCAGGGCATATGTGACCAATTATACTTTGATGGCAGACCATTTGGAGATCCGCAGCCAGATGTCCATGACGGCGGTCACTGTTCAGAGAATGATGAATATTGATACGGTTTGGAGCATCGATAATTCCGGACAGATCTCTGTGAAAATGGATGTGGTACGGAATATGGATTTTCCGGAGCTGCCAAGATTCGGACTCCGGTTATTTATTCCAAAGGAAATGGATCAGGTGATCTATTTCGGCCTGGGGCCGCAGGAGAGCTACGTGGATAAATGCAGAGCCGCAAGCCATGGTATTTATTCTTCCTCTGTGCAGAAGCTTCATGAAGACTACTTAAAACCGCAGGAAAATGGCAGCCACAACGACTGTGACTATGTTATCGCAGGCGGCGGGGGATGTGCAGTTAAGGCTTATGGGGAAAAGACATTTTCATTCAATGCTTCTGTCTATACGCAGGAAGAATTGGCGAAGAAGCGGCATAATTTTGAACTGGTTCCTTGCGGAAGTACGGTATTGAACCTTGATCT
>CAZPXF010000006.1:0-39538 GCA_964590945.1 uncultured Lachnospiraceae bacterium
TATAAAAAAGGAATCTCAGAAGCCGCATGAAATAAGGCTTAGAGATTCCGAGAGTTTATTATTTTGCAATGGATGGATGCCCGGATTGTAAACAGACAATAAAAAGTTTGGAAAAGAATAATGTTTTATGCAATTATAATATGTTAACGCTATATACAAAGGATTCTTATGGGGCAAAGGAATGGGTAGACAATGATGATTTATTTCTGGAAATATATGGAATAGATTGGTATCCGAGTTTTTTGATAATAAGTGAGGATAATTACAAATTTATTGGTCAAGAGACAGAAGATAAATTGATTGAAATTCTGAAAAAAGGAATTTAAATCAATGATTAAAAGGAGAAAAGCGCACTGTTTTGATTTGTGGAAAAAAGGTGATATATAGATATGAAAAAAAGAAATAGATTATTAGCGATTATATTAGTCTCACTGATTTGCTTCATGAGTGTTGGTTCAGATGTGCATGCAGCAGGATGCTCAGACTATTATTTGTCCCAAAAAGGAACTGCGAGGTGTACAGTGAATAATTGTCCTGGCGGATTTAAAAGGAAAGAGCGTCAGGATCTTTATAAACAGAAATGTGTAAGGAATAATGGAAGTATTTACTATAATAAGAAATATAAAACAGTATATGTAAATTGTAGTTGCATGTAGTTTTTAAAAAATATGGCATGTGGAGTTTGTTGTAAATTGCATAAATAAAAATCAAAACAGAGCGCTTTTATAAAAACTGTTTATGCCGGAAGACGAGGAGTACGTTATGAAAAAGAGGATTATTTGTGGATTTATATTAGCTGTTATAGCTGTTGGAACAGTCGGCTGCCGGAAAGATGAAAATGATAAGCTTTTAGAGGAATCTGAAAATGCAGTGCTGCAAATATATGAAGCAGAGGACGAAGAGATCAGCGGAAAAAATTCTGCACTTGTGAATTTGAAAGATGTATATAAATCGAGATACACTTTTGAAGTGTGGGAAGCGGATGGCGTGGAGGCTCCTCAGGGTATTTTGTGCAGAGAAGAAGATATTCTTATTTCAGACGGGGAAAACGACTGTCTTATTTTGTGTGACTATGAGGGAAATGTTATAAAGTCGATTGGTATGACGGGAAATGGGAAGACAGAGTTTATAAATCCGGGGGCGATCGCAGCATATAATGACGAAATATATGTAATTGACAGAGGAAACCAGAGAATTCAGATTTTTGATAAAGACTTGAATTATATAGATGAAATAAAGCTTAAGGATACACGCTCTTCAGATCCGGATTATGTTCCGGCGATGCTGGCGGTGAATGAGGAAGGGGTGTATGTCAGCGGCTATTCGTTAAATGACCCGGTAGTCGATAAGTATACCGGGGGAGAAAGAACGGAAATAGGCGAAAATTTTCTTGGGACAGTTTCTGTGCATGATGGACAGGTCTATTTCATTAACTCTATGGTTCGCTTTTATGATAAAAAGGAAAAAACCTTTGGCGCTGTAACGAGCGGCCCGGAATACCTTATGTCGATAAAAGGCAATGAACTGGTCAGGCAGCAGGAATTGCCAAATGGATTCGGGATTTCAGATTTTATTATGGATGATGATGGGATTGTATGTATTTCGAATACCGGATGTTCTGTTTACCGCCTGGGCCCGGATGGACAATACGAGGAAACGATTGCCAATATTGAAGAATTAAATAATGAAGAATACCCGAAGATTTCGAAGGGACAGCAGAAGGAGTATTATATTGCAATGCCAAAGGCAAAAAAGATTTTGCGGTGTTATATCGATACGGAGAGTTGATGGTGGAATCAAATGATGTGGAAGAAAACAGTGAGGAAATATTGTTATTTGCTGAGATATTCTTTTCTGAAAATGAAATACCAAAAGAAAAGGTATATTCTGTATATTATTTCTTTCTATGTGGGGCTGCTTCTCCCGGCGTTCTGCATTGCGAATGTCAGTTCAGTAGAACAGGTCATCTATTACAGTATATTTGAAGGAATAGAAAATATAGAGGAGATTGACTGGATCAGTAAAAAATTTGATCTCCTGTGTCTGCCGGACACTCAAAAGTATTCGGTGAAAGCTTCTGTTGAAGAGGATTTCTCCGAATGGAATCATAAATATGTGACGATCAATGGGATAGATGAAGATTATTTTTATCCTCTTCCCAGGATAGAGGGGAGATACTTTCGACCAAATGAATTTGCAGAGGGGAAGATGGTCTGCCTGGCAGGCAGGACGCTTGCGGATGAATACTCCTTTCAGACAGGCGACTGTATTTCAATCAGGGGCAGGAGTGTTGAGGTTGTCGGAATTCTGAATCATAAGAAATTTGACAATCTTATAATTCCGTATCAGACAATGGAGAAGATATATCAGCAGGAGGAAGATATACAATTTACAGGGCTATTCTTGAAAAAGGATCATGTGGGTTCGGATGTAATGAACCAGATTCAGGAAAAGGATGAAAATGCAGAACTTCTCTGGAGCATAGACGGGGAGGAATTGTGCAGAAATGCACTTGCAACGCAAAATCAATGGAGAGGTATCCGTTATATGCTTGCAGTTATAGCAGGGCTTTTCTTTTTACTCAATGAAACCATAGTTATACGGGGAAAACTGGAAAAAGAACAAAAATCCATAGGAATCAGTATGGCATTGGGGGCGTCTGAAAGAGAAGTAAAATGGGGAGTGTTTTGTGAAGTGCTGCTCCTTGTATTCGTTTCGGATATTCTTGTATTATCGACAATATCTCCATTGGCGGAATTAGTTTCTCTGGACAGCGAGATTCTTGTAGATGGAAGGATGATCACTGTTTTTGTGGCGGGATCTTTTTTGATGTGTGAAATAATGACATATATTGTCACAGGACGGCTGAAAAAGCAGACGATCAGTGGGATGATAAAAACGGGGGATCTGTGATGGAATATACGTTGAAGAGGGCGTTTCGGATGCTGCGCTGGAATCGCTGGAGCTCACTTTTAATGATTGCAGAAATGATATTAGGAATCAGTATTTTTGTGTATTCCACAAATCTGTCCCAGTCTCTGTTAAGAGAAGAGGTACGTATCCGGGAGAATGAGAGGGATTTGGTTCTGGAAATCACACACAATCTGAACCCGGAGGATGAAAGTGGGGAATATACGGATGAACTGCCGTTTGACATGGAGGATTATGAAAAGCTGCAGGATCTGACAAAAGGAAACACGTTTTTTTATATTACTGCTCCGCAGTTTTTTTCTGTGACGGAGAATAACTATGAATTTCAGCTTGTGTTTATTGATTATGAAAAATTCGGGCTGGAAGAACAATATACATATTGGGGAGAGGATCTGCTTGAGCAGGTGAAGCCGGATCTGGATGCAGTCAATCCGTTTCCGGTATTGGAAGCTAAGAGAATGTCTGAGAGCTTAAATAAAAAAAGATGGGAAAATGCTGCCGGGGAGATTGCATTAAAAGAGTGCGTGACAGCGCCGCTTTCTTTTATAGAACAGATGAAAAGTGAGATTTCTGCGGCAGGCATACATGTGGAGTGGAGCTCTTTTTGTCTGACAGATATGGATATGATTTCCCAGAGGATCGTGCAATATCTGGAAAATGAACATGGAGAAAAATACCGTTACCGTATTTATTCGCCGGAGGATGAATTGCGTAATCATGCTTATAAAGTGAAGATTGCGCTTCAGACGCTTAATAAAGCTGGGATTTTGGTGCTGTTTGTTTTTTTTATAGGAATGCTTTCTGTTTTTCAGCTTCAATTTGAACACAGGAAGGAGAAGTATGGTGTTTTTCTGGCGTGCGGAGCTGATATGAAACAGCTTGCCGGAGAAATAATGCTTGAAATCGCGATCATAAACGGCACAGGAACTGTATTGGGAATTTCAGGCGGTTTCTTACTGACCGGATGCCGTTATATAGAATTGATGATTGGAGATGTGGCGGTACATGGCTATATCGTGTCAGTTTTCTATGCAGTTTTGTTTGGTATCAGTGTGACGGCGGCAGTCTGGATTTTTGTATTGAAAAAGCTTGGAAATAAAACGATCGTAGAATTATTGAACGACCGGTAAAATATGTGGAGATCAGGGGAGACAAAAACGAATGATTGTATGTAGAAATCTGGAAAAAACATATTATGGCAAAGGGATAGAAACAAAAGTGCTCAGAGGAGTGGATCTGACGATTCATAAAGGTGAATTTGTCTGCATAAACGGTGTTTCGGGAAGCGGCAAATCTACTTTGTTGAATATTCTGGGACTTCTGGATGAAGCGACAGGCGGGGAATATATCCTGGATGGCATCAGGGCAAGGGAATTAAATCAGAAACAACGTGCAAAAATAAGGAACCAAAAAATTGGCTTCGTGTTTCAGGCCTATCATTTGATAACGGAGTTAAATGTGGTTGAAAATATAGAGGTTCCGCTGGGATATGCAGGAATCCCCAAAAAGGAACGGCAAAAAAAAGCCCGCGGTCTGCTTGAAGAACTTGGCCTGGCAGATTTGGAAAAAAAGTATATTTCGCAGATGTCCGGCGGGGAACAGCAGCGGGTGGCAATTGCCCGTTCCATTGTGAATGATCCGTGTATCCTGTTTGCAGATGAGCCGACGGGGAATTTGGACAATGAGAACACAGGAAAGGTGATGAGATTATTAAAATCGCTGAATGATCAGGGGATGACAATTGTTATGGTGACACATGATATGACTCTTGCAGAGTATGGAACAAAAGTAGTTTGTGTGGAAGATGGGCGGATAAGGAACTTCAGAACCGATTAAATTCTTTATGCATTACAGATAATTCATTGTTTAGTGAATATTCAACAAATTCCAGATACAAAAAAATTGGGAGCAAAAAGAAAACTATTACCTGGGCAGAGACAGCTTCCGTGCAAGTTCCTAAGCATTAATCTGTGTGGAATGTTATTGGAAAAGGAAGAAAAGAGGGAAAGCTTATTATACTGACTTCACATCATAAGGAGGATATCGAAGCATTATGCGACTATGTGTACCGGATAAAGGATGGCAGAATCGAAGATGTGAAAAAATAAGAGGACGTCTCAGAAGGCCGGGCGTTAATGCCGAACCTTCCGGGACATCCTCTTTATAAATATTCAGATAGCAGCAATGAATTGCGGAATACCAGTTTCCCTTAAACTTCCGGTTCTGTAGCAGTTTCTCCTTCGTCTTCTGATGATACAGTATCTGCATCTTCGGCCTTCTCAGCGGATGCATCGCTTTCCGACGGCTCGTCGTGGTGAATGTTCAAGGTTACGTACCCACGGTTCGAGGTATCCTCAAGGTCTGCGTCCAGATCATAATCTTCATCCTCGAACGCATCGTCAAATTCATCCTCGAGACTGTCGGTGTATTTTTTGTATGCGATCGCTCCGCCGATAGCAGCGCCCGTAACTGCAAGACTTAAAAGAGCTTTTGTCCAATTTTTTGCCATGTTCTGGCTCCTTTCTTCATATAATGATAGTGTTCAATTAAATTCATTGTAATACTTTTTCTGCGGCTTGAAAAGTAAAAAGATTATAATATTTCAATGAACAGAAGATTCTGACATTGAAATTCACGGGGGATGGTGTTAAACTTGCCTTATCAAAGCAGAGGTGGATTATGAGACAGAATATAGTAAGACAGAAAACAAAAAAGGCTACCAGAAAGGCGAAGCGCGGATTATTCCGGATCGTATTCAGCCGTACTGCTTTGATCATGGCGTTATTGCTGATTCAGATCGGACTGCTCTTTGTCGGGATTGCGTATGTCCGGGAGTATGCAGTGATCCTGTATGCCATTTTACAGGCCGTCGGAGTCGTAGTCGCCATTACGATCATAAACGGCAAGGACAATCCGGCTTTCAAGATCACGTGGATTCTGTTTGTACTTGCCCTTCCGGTCTTCGGGACAGTCCTGTATATCTGGACGAAGATCCAGCCGGGAACACAGCTATTGGAGAAAAGATTGTATGCCCTGAAGGAAGAGACAAGGGAATACATGCAGCAGGATCCCCGCGTGTTTGCGGATGTACAGAAGAGCAAGCCTGCGAATGCCAATCTGGCGTATTATATGTCGACGCAGCTGGCCTTTCCGATGTACCGGAATACAGAGATGATGTTTTTCCCGCTGGGAGAGGATAAATTCCGCCAGCTCAAGATAGAGCTGGAGAAGGCGGAGAAGTTTATTTTCATGGAATACTTTATTATAGAAGAAGGATTTATGTGGGGCGAGGTCCTGAAGATCCTGCGCCGTAAGGTCATGGAGGGCGTCGAGGTCCGCGTCATGTATGACGGTATGTGCAGTATTTCCAATCTGCCTTATAACTATCCGGAAAAGCTCAAAAGATATGGGATCTCATGCAAGATCTTTAACGCGATCCGTCCGGTCTTATCAACGGTTCAGAATAACCGCGACCACAGGAAGATCTGTGTGATCGACGGGAAAGTAGCCTTCACAGGCGGGGTCAATCTTGCGGACGAATATATCAACAGGAAGCGGAGGTTCGGACACTGGAAGGATACGGCGATCATGCTGAAAGGGAACGCCGTGCAGAGCTTTACCATGATGTTCCTCAGCATGTGGAATATCGATGAGAAGGCAAAGGAGCAGTATGAAAAGTATCTGACGCCGATGTCGAACGTTGTGCTGGACAGCCTTGGCTATACGCTGCCGTATGCGGACAGTCCGTATGACCATGAAAATGTCGGGGAAGAGGTTTATTTTCATATCCTGAACCATGCGAAGCAGTACGTACATATTATGACTCCCTATCTGATCCTGGATAATGAGATGATTACAAGTCTTACGTATGCTGCAAAGTGCGGGATCGATGTGAAGATTATCATGCCGTATATTCCGGATAAATGGTATGCATTTGCATTGGCGAAGACCTATTATGAGGAGCTGATCGAGGCGGGGGTTGAGATTTATGAATATATCCCCGGATTTGTACATGCGAAGATTTTTGTTTCCGATGACGATACGGCGACGGTCGGAACGATTAATCTGGATTACAGAAGCTTATATCTGCATCACGAATGTGGTGTTTTTATATATAATAATCCGGTTGTGGAAGATATTGAGGAGGATTTTCAAAATACGCTTTCACGCTGCCGCAAAGTAACTATATCCCAGGTGCGTCAGCGCTCCATGGTTATGAAGCTCGCCGGGAAGACACTGAGGCTTCTCGCGCCGCTGATGTGATCTGCGATCGTTTTTAGAATGGGATGAGAGTATGTTAGGAAAAAGTAATCAGAAAAAAGCTTTTCAAAAGCCGGTGGAGGAGCCGGTTATTGAGAGCCGGAAATTCCATTACATTCTTTTGCAGGAAAAGATTGAGATGGAATACGGGATGGCGGAAGAGCTGCCGTCATGGAAGGAGAGTACGGCGCAGGAGCTGCTTGGAGAGGGAGCAGAGAAGATCCATTACAAATTCGGGAGAATGATGCGGGTAGTGGCTCACTCAGGTTCCGGTACACGCAGATACAACAGTTTTGGGATCAGCCTGTCATCAGAGGGGATGATCGTAAAGGTACAGTCCGAGGATGTGGTGGAAGAGCTGGGTGCGTGCGGACGCCTGCAGCTTCAGATGAAGCTGTATCCGGGAGATATGCCGGAGGATTTCAGCATGAATCTGAAGGTCGGGGCGGTTCTGGTGAACGCCATATACACCCGGAACGGCGAGATCCTTTGTGCGTTCCGGTTCAAGGAGCCGTTGTCATACTATGACAATCAGAAACGTTCCAACTACATGACAGCCACGGCCGCGCTTTTTTTCGCGGCGGCTCTGCTGTGTCTGCTTCTTCTGTATTCAGAGAGTATCTGGTGTCTGCGCTATGACGGCCTGCTGTACCGCTACAGCATTGTTGTTTTTATTTTCGCATGCGGCAGGTATCTGTTCAGCGCGCTGTATAAGCCGATGCGCATGAGTGAGAACTATTATCCGATGGTCACGGTCATTATTCCGAATATGAGCGACGGAAAGAATATCCAGCGCACGGTGGCAAGCTGCCGGAATCAGCGCTATCCAAAGAATAAAATAGAAATACAGATCATGCATGGCTGCAAGACCAAAGGGGAGGCGATGCTTCGGGGAGCGAAACATGCAAAGGGCGATCTTCTCGTTTTTGTCGGGGACGGCAGCGAGCTTCATATGGATGCGGTGCGCCAGCTTGTGCAGCCGTTTCAGGATCCGTATATGGGCGCGGTGACCGGAAGCCCGCGTGTGCGGAACCGTTACTATAATATATTCACACGTATCCTTGCAATGGAGAATTTCCACAGATTCCGCGTGGGGAAAGCGCGGGAAGCGTTTTTTGACGCGGTTGCGGGGATTTCAGGCGAGCTTTGCTGTTACCGGAAGGAGATCCTCCTTACCAGAGAGCCTGTGAAGAAATACCGGACGGGTTATCAGGATTCGGCGCTTGTATTTATAAATGTCGCCTCCTCCAAAGGAAGCTTTCTGAAAAAGCAAAAGGCGTATTTCCAGGCCAATATCAGGGACAGCAAAAGCGGATGGGCCTATATCCTGAAAAAAGAGCCTTTTGTATTTCTGTTCTGTTATCTGAACAAGATTCTTTATGTGTTATTTCCGTTTGTGCTGATCTACGGCCTGATCTTTGTGCCGGTTCTGTATGACGTGATACCGGTATTCTATATGATCCTGCTGCTGATCCTTGCGGCTTTGGTGCTGTTTTTGCAGATCTGGCTGATCGGTTTCCAGATACGTAAGCCGCGGGAAGAGAGGAGGAAATCGAAATGATGAGAAAAGAATTTTCCTCCGGGAGAAAAGAAAAAACAAAAAAGATCCGGACGGTCGCGGAGCTTGTAATCCTTGCGGTTCTTGTGGCTTTGGCCTTTCTGATGCTTTTTAATTTCAAGAGATACCGCGCCTGGAACGCGGGAACGACGGAGATGGGGGATACGGATGCCTTTGTGCTTATGATCCCGGGCGTGGGAAGGATCCAGACGGACAGCTGTCTGGATGTGGATAGTCTGGACGAACTGTTAAAGGAGTTAAAGCATCAGGGATATGTGTCGGTATCACAGGAGGACATGACGCGGCATTTCGAGGAAGATGAGCAGCTTCCGAAGAAGTCGGTTTTCCTTATTTTTCAGGATGGAAAGAGGGATTCGGCGGAACTTGCGCAGACTTTGCTGGAGCGGTATAATTTCAAGGCAACGATGCTGGAAAGCGACGGGAAAGAACAGAAGGAGCAGTATTTGAGCAGCCGGGATCAGAAGACTCTGATCCGAAGTACGTTTTGGGAAACAGGCATTTCTGACGATCTGCTGGAGAAGCTGGAGCCGGTGCAGGTGGATCCATGCTGGGGAGTGAACCATCTCCTTTTGGAACTGGGGATCCCCATCGAGGCGGAATCCGAGCGCCTTCCGAAAGCGATGACGCTGCGAAAGGGATATGCGGAGCTTACGGAGAACAGACTGAAGCTTACGACGAATGAAAAGGGATCCGGAAAGATCACATTTCTTCCGGATGAAACATTTTATGACGCAAGTATTTCGGTGGAGTTTTATGGAGACAGTGAAGGAACCCAGCAGATTGGAATGCGCGTGACGAAGAAGAGCGGCGTCTATATCCGGGTGACGGATGACAAGATCCAGCTTCTTCAGAAAACAGGCGGCAATACAGAGCTCGTGGACGATATGGATCTTTCTGTGCTCAAAAAGGGGGAAGCCGACGGCTATGAGACAAGCATCTATCTGGTGGATTCAGGCGTTACGGTGTATGTTAATAACCGGATTGTGTTTAACAATGTAAAGATTTCTGTGCCGGGACCGGGGAAGATCACGCTCACATCCAGCAGCAAGGTGAACGGCAAAAAGAGCGAGGATCACATCTACGATGCGGAATTTCGGGATTTATCTGTATATGGGGACGGAAAGGAGATTTTCGACGGCAGTATGAAGTGGTATCAGTCGCTGTTCCACGCTTTGAAGGAATGGAAACGGGATTTCACGGCATGGATCCAGCAGACCGGACAGTAACAGGAAAGGAAATGGTATGAAGAATTATCTGATCGTATTTTTTATCTCAATGGTTCCGCTGATTGAGCTTCGCGGGGCGATCCCGTATGCAGTGGGATTTCAGATGCCGCTTCTGCAGGCATATATTATTGCTGTCATCGGAAATATGATTCCGGTTCCGTTCATTTATTTCTTCGCGAGAAAGGTTCTGGAGTGGGGCAGGGATAAGCCGCTGATCGGCGGATTCTTTACATTCTGTATGGAAAAAGGCGAGAAGGGCGGCCGGAAGCTTCAGGAGAAAGCAGGAAGAGGGCTTTTTGTTGCCCTGTTCCTTTTTGTCGGGATTCCGCTCCCGGGAACAGGCGCATGGACGGGAACTCTGGCTGCGAGCATCCTGGATATGGATTTTAAATCCAGTATTCTGGCGGCAATGGCGGGAGTGATTCTTGCCGGACTGATCATGGGAGCGGTCAGCGCCGGACTATTTGGCGCTTTGTCCGCGATAGCCGGGTAATCGTTATAAGGAAATGCTTTTTGAGACAGCAGATTGAAAAGGAAATCATAGATTTGAAGGAGAACCGTAGATATGAAATGGAAGAAATTCAGACTGGAGACGACAACGGAGGCGGAAGATATCGTCAGCAGTATGCTGATGGATCTTGGGATCGAGGGCGTCCAGATCGAGGACAAGGTTCCGCTGACCCGGTCGGACAAGGAGCAGATGTTTGTGGACATCCTGCCGGACATCGATGAGGATGACGGGGTTGCGTATTTAAGTTTTTATCTTGAGGAGACAGAGGAGACAAAAGAGCTGCTGGATAAGATCCATGAAGAAATCGAGTCTATGCGCGCTTATACGGATCCGGGAACGGGCGCGGTCGAAGAGTCCGAGACAGAGGATGTGGACTGGATCAATAACTGGAAGAAATATTTTCATCAGTTTACGATCGATGATGTGCTTATCATTCCCTCATGGGAAGAGGTGGAGCCGGAGGACCGGGATAAGATGATCATTCACATCGATCCGGGAACTGCATTTGGAACAGGTATGCACGAGACGACACAGCTCTGTGTGAGACAGCTCCGGAAATATGTGACGAAGGATATGGAGATCCTGGATGTGGGATGCGGGAGCGGCATCCTTGGGATGCTGGCGCTCAAATTCGGGGCGAAGCATTCGGTCGGGACAGATCTGGATCCGTGCGCGATCACAGCAACCCATGAGAATATGCAGGTGAACGGGATTCTTCCGGAGCAGTATGAGGTTATGATCGGCAATATCATCGATAACAAGGAGATACAGGATCGTGTCGGCTACGGCAAATACGATATGGTTGCAGCCAACATTCTCGCGGATGTTCTGGTCCCCCTGACCCCTGTGATTTTAAACCAGCTGAAACCGGGCGGAATTTATATTACGAGCGGAATTATTGACGATAAAGAGAAAACTGTGGTAGAATGCGTGAGAGCCAACGGTCTGGAGGTTCTGGAAGTGAATCATCAGGGCGAATGGGTTTCGGTTACGGCGAGGAAGAATCAGGAGTAATGTATGCAGCATTTTTTTGTGACGGCGGATCAGGTGGAAGAAGAGCAGATCCGGATCATTGGTACAGATGTGAACCACATTTGTAACGTCCTGCGCATGAAGCGGGGAGAGAAGCTGAAGATCAGCGATGGGAATAACCGGACGTATCTCTGTGAGATCGATAATCCTGGAAAGGAAGAGGTCTGGTGCCGGATACTCGAGAGCGGGCTTCCGGATACGGAGCTTGCTTCGAGGATTGTTTTGTTTCAGGGGCTTCCGAAAGCCGACAAGATGGAGCTGATCGTGCAGAAAGCGGTCGAGCTTGGGGCAAGCTCGATCGTTCCTGTTGCGACGAAGCGCACGGTAGTGAAGCTGGATCCGAAGAAAGCTGCGAAGAAGGTACAGCGGTGGAACAGCATTTCCATGAGCGCCTGCAAGCAGTCGGGAAGAAGCCGGGTTCCGGAGGTTGCGGAAGTTGCGGATTTTCAGGAAGCGCTCCGGATGGCGGGGGAACTGGATCATGTACTGATCCCGTATGAGCTGGCAGAAAATATGGAAGAGACGAGGAAGGTTCTTTCCTCAATCGGGAAAGGGCAGTCGGTCGGCATTTTTATCGGCCCGGAGGGAGGCTTTGACCGTCAGGAGGTGGAAGCCGCGATAGATGCAGGCGCAGTTCCGGTGACGCTTGGAAGAAGGATACTCCGGACAGAGACTGCCGGACTGTGTATGCTTTCGGTTCTTATGTTTCAGCTGGAGGAATAAAAGCATATAATAATAAGGAATACCCACAGGAAGGAGAGAGGGGAGCCGGAAGGCTTCTCCGGATAGAATGGAAGTTTATTTGGACAATTCGGCGACGACGAGATGCTATGAAAGCGTTGGGGATATTGTCAGGAAGGTCATGTGCGAGGACTATGGGAATCCATCCTCCATGCACACAAAAGGACTGGAAGCGGAACGGTATGTGAAGCAGGCGCAGGAGATCATCAGCAAGCAGCTCAGGGTTCTGCCGAAGGAGATTTTTTTTACATCCGGCGGAACGGAGAGCGATAACCTTGCGCTGATCGGGTATGCGTATGCAAATCAGCGCCGGGGGAGACATCTGATCACCTCCTGCATCGAACATCCTGCAATCCTGAATACCATGCAGCATTTGGAGGAAGAAGGATTCCGAGTGACCTATCTGCCGGTCGATGAGAACGGTCAGATCCGTCTGCACGCACTTAAGGAGGCGCTTTGCCCGGAGACGATACTTGTATCGGTCATGTATGTGAATAATGAGATTGGGTCTGTCCAGCCGATCGATGAGGCATTACGGATCACAAAGGGCTTCAACCCTTCCATCTGCTTTCACTCGGATGCGGTGCAGGGTTTTGGAAAATACAGGATATTCCCGAAGAAACAGGGCATAGATATGCTCTCGATCAGCGGGCACAAGATCCATGGCCCGAAGGGCATGGGCGCGCTGTATATCAACGAAAAGGTGAAGATCCATCCGATCATTTTCGGCGGGGAACAGCAGAAAAATATCCGTTCCGGTACGGAAAATGTGCCGGGGATTGCGGGACTTGGCCTTGCTTCATGGGAAATTTACCAGAATTTTGACAAAAAGATCGCGTATATGCGTATGCTGAAGAAGAAATTTCTGGATGGGATACAGGATATCGGCGATATCCGTGTCCATGGATTTACAGATGAGCGGAGCGCGCCGCATATTGTGAGCGTCGGATTTGCAGGAATCCGAAGTGAAGTTCTGCTTCACGCATTAGAGGAGGATGGAATCTATGTGTCCGCCGGATCGGCGTGCGCTTCCAACCATCCGCAGATCAGCGGAGTTCTGAGAGGCATCGGGACGCCGAAGAATTATCTGGAATCGACGCTGAGATTCAGCATGTCCGAGTTTACCTCAGAGGAGGAGATCGATTATACATTGGAGAAGCTGCATACACTGGTACCGATGCTGCGCAGATACCGCAGACATTAGAAAGGAATTTACGAATGACATTTCAGACTTTTTTGATCAGATACGGAGAGATTGGAATCAAGGGGAAAAACAGATATATGTTCGAGGACGCGCTTATGCGTCAGATCCGCTATGCTCTGGAAGCTGTAGAAGGGAATTTTACCGTAAGAAAGACGACGGGAAGAATCTTTGTGGAGTGCGAAGGGTATTATGATTATGATGAGACAGTGGCAGCGCTGCAGACGGTATTCGGCATTGTTGGAATCTGTCCGGTCGTGCGCCTCAGGGACGAAGGCTTTGAGCGGCTGGGCGAGGAGGTTGTAAGCTTTATCGACCAGGTTTACGGGGAAAAGAACCATACCTTCAAAGTAAATGCAAGGCGGAGCAGAAAAAGCTATCCGATGGAGTCCATGGAGATCAACAGCGAGCTTGGCGGCGTGATCCTGGACGCATTTCCGGATATGAGGGTGGATGTGCACCATCCGGAGATCCTTTTAAATGTCGAGATACGTGAAGAGATATATCTTTATTCCCGGAATATTCCGGGGCCGGGAGGAATGCCTGTCGGAACAAACGGTAAGGCTATGCTTCTTTTATCCGGCGGGATTGACAGCCCGGTGGCGGGTTATATGATCGCAAAGCGCGGCGTTCAGATCGAGGCGACTTATTTTCATGCTCCGCCGTACACAAGCGAGCGTGCAAAGCAGAAAGTGGTCGATCTTGCGCGCAAGGTTTCCAGATATTCCGGACCGGTGAAGCTGCATGTGGTGAATTTCACGGATATTCAGCTTTATATCTATGAACAGTGCCCGCATGAGGAGCTTACGATCATCATGCGCCGCTATATGATGCGCATTGCGGAGCATTTTGCAAAGGAGGACGGCTGCCTGGGACTTATCACCGGAGAGAGTATCGGGCAGGTGGCGAGCCAGACGATGCAATCACTGGCGGCAACCAACGATGTATGTACGCTTCCGGTATACCGGCCGCTGATCGGTTTTGATAAGCAGGAGATCGTGGAGGTTTCAGAGAAGATCGATACTTATGAGACTTCGATACAGCCGTTTGAGGATTGCTGCACGATCTTTGTTGCGAAGCATCCGGTGACAAAACCGAGTATCAAGGTGATCAGGAAGTCGGAGGAAAAATTAAAAGAAAAGATTGGAGAACTGTTCCGTGAGGCGGTAGAGAGCGTGGAGACACTGACGGTCACTCCTGCGGGAGTTGCCGGCGAAAGTCTGCTTCAGACGTCCGGGAAATAAAAATGGGACTGTTCATCAGGCAGTCCCATTTTAATCAGATGAATTATTCTTCCACGATATAAGGCTTCAGAGCTTCAAGGATAGCGTCGGCATCATTGTCCGTATGGATGTTCAGGCTGATCGGCTTGGAGAGATCCAAACTGAAAATGCCCATGATAGACTTAGCATCGATAACATAGCGCCCGGAAACAAGATCAAAATCGCAATCAAATTTTGTGATTGTATTTACAAATGATTTCACTTTATCGATGGAATTTAAGGAAATCCTTATTGTTTTCATATTATATCCTCCTCTATTCATTATTTTTTCGCCTTTTATTCTAATTCGAGTGGTAAGAAATGTCAAGACAAGATAGAAAAGGAAGTATTTTAATGAGAAAAGCAGCGTTACATAATCTTGGGTGCAAAGTGAATGCTTATGAGACGGAAGCTATGCAGGAGCTGCTCGAACAGGCCGGCTATGAGATCTGCTCTTTTCAGGAGCAGGCGGACGTCTATATTATCAATACATGTACCGTTACAAATATGGCGGATCGCAAGTCGCGGCAAATGATCCACCGCGCCAGACGGATGAACCCGGATGCGGTGATCGCGGCGGCCGGATGCTACGTGCAGGTTGCCGATGCGCAGGAGCTGGATCGGGATATCGATATTGTAATTGGTAATAACCAGAAAAAGGAGCTGGTATCGATCCTCGATGAATATATGCAAAGGAAAGAGCAGACAGTCCGTATTGTGGATATCAACCATACAAGGGAATATGAAGAGCTGAAAATGACAAAGACTGCGGAGCATACCCGTGCGTATTTGAAAGTGCAGGACGGATGCAACCAGTTCTGTACGTATTGCATCATTCCTTATGCACGGGGAAGAGTGCGCAGCAGGGCGCTGCCGGATGTTGTGGATGAAGTCAGGCGTCTTGCAGAGCACGGCTACCGGGAGATCGTACTGACGGGAATCCACTTAAGCTCCTACGGAGCGGATCTGGAAAGCGGGACAGGCCTGTTAGAATTGATCTGTGCGGTGAGCGGCGTGGAAGGGATCGACAGGATACGTTTGGGATCTTTGGAGCCAGGGATCGTCACAGAGGAATTTGCACGGACGCTTGCAGGAATCGAGAAGGTGTGCCCGCATTTTCATCTGTCGCTGCAAAGCGGATGCGACGCCACGCTTCGGCGTATGAACCGCCGGTATACGGCGCAGGAATATGAAGAGAAATGCGGGATCCTCCGGAAGTATTTTGAGCGTCCTGCGCTTACAACTGATGTGATCGTCGGGTTTCCGGGGGAGACGGAGGAAGAATTTCAGGCTTCGATGGAGTTTGTAGACCGGATCGGGTTTTATGAGACGCATATTTTTAAATACTCCCGCAGAAAGGGGACGAAAGCGGCGTCGATGCCGGATCAGGTTCCGGAGCAGGAGAAGACAAGAAGAAGCAGCCGGATGATCGAACTGGGGGAACGGCACAGGAAAGAATATGAGACGGGGCTCATCGGGACGAAAGCGGAAGTGCTCTTTGAGGAGAGCGAGATCCGGAACGGGGTTACCTGGCAGGTCGGACATACCAAAGAGTATGTGAAGATTGCCGAGCCCACAGAAGAAAACTTAAAAAACCAGATCCGCCTGATCGACGTAACTTACGGTAAATTGTGATTGTGAATATTCACATAATTGCAATTGCGAAAATTAACGTTGAATTTCCGGGCAGATTATATTAGAATGTAGACATGAATACAGATAAGGACGTGAAAAGATGGCAGATATCAGAAATACACAGTTTTTTCAGGTAGAGGCAGGACCGCAGATAGAAGCAAAGGACATTATTGAACTTGTATTCAATGCCCTTCGCGAGAAGGGATACAATCCGGTGAATCAGATCGTCGGATATATCATGTCCGGCGATCCTACCTACATCACAAGCTACAACGGCGCCCGCAGCATCATCATGAAGGTGGAGAGGGACGAGCTTGTAGAAGAGATGCTGAAGAAATATATCGAGAACAGATCCTGGAAGCAGTAATATGAGAATCATCGGTTTGGACTATGGATCGAAGACCGTAGGAGTAGCAGTCAGCGACCCCTTAGGTCTTACTGCCCAGGGCGTAGAGACAATAGAGAGAAAAGAAGAGAATAAACTGAGAAAGACGCTGGCAAGAATTGAAGAACTTGTGCGCGAATACAGCGCAGAGAAGATCGTACTTGGCTTTCCGAAGAATATGAACAATACGGTTGGAGACCGTGCGCAGAAGTCCCTTGAGCTGAAGGAGAAGCTTGAGAGGCGTACCGGTTTGGAAGTGATTTTGTGGGATGAGCGCCTGACGACAGTTTCTGCAGAGAGGACTTTGATGGAAAGCAGGGTTCGCAGGGAGAACCGGAAGAAATACGTGGATAAGATTGCTGCAGTTTTTATTTTGCAGGGATATCTGGATTCTATGCATACGGGAGTATAGATAGATGGAGAAGATTACATTTGCCTCTGATTCAGGGGAATCAGCGGAGTTTTTTGTACTTGAACAGACGAAAATAAATGGCATTTCCTATTTACTGGTGACGGAGGATCAGGAGGAGTGCTTTATTTTAAAAGAAAAAGAGGGATCTGAGTTGACAGAGGCTCTTTATGAAACTGTTGAAGACGACACAGAATTGGACGCCGTATCCAAAGTATTTGAAGAGTTATTAGAGGACGTAGACTTTGAGCGGATTTAATTTTGCGACGGATTCATGGTTTTAAGGAGAGAGGCTGTAAAAGCTTCTTTTTGCGTGCGGAAAAATAAGAAAAATGGAGGTATTTGTTTGAAAAGAAAACAGAATAGTAAGTTAAAGATCATTCCACTCGGCGGGCTTGAGCAGATTGGAATGAATATTACTGCCTTTGAATACGAAGACAGTATTGTTGTTGTGGACTGCGGACTGGCATTTCCGGAGGATGATATGCTCGGGATCGATCTCGTGATCCCGGATATCACATATCTCAAGGATCACATCGAGAAGGTCAGGGGATTTGTGATCACCCACGGACATGAGGATCATATCGGAGCGCTGCCATATGTTTTAAAGGAGATCAATGTTCCGGTCTATGCGACCAAGCTGACGATCGGAATCATTGACAATAAGTTAAAGGAGCACAATCTTCTTCGTTCGACGAGAAGAAAGGTTGTGAAGCATGGGCAGTCCATCAATCTCGGTAAATTCCGGATCGAATTTATCAAGACAAACCACAGCATTGCGGACGCATCGGCGCTTGCAATTTATTCGCCGGCAGGAATCGTCGTTCACACAGGCGATTTTAAGGTGGATTATACGCCGGTATTCGGAGACGCCATTGATCTGCAGAGACTGGCAGAGATCGGCAAAAAGGGCGTGCTTGCCCTTATGATGGACAGTACGAATGCGGAGAGACCGGGATTTACAATGTCTGAGCGTACGGTGGGACGTACGTTTGACAATCTGTTCGGAGAGTATCGGAATACACGTATCATCATCGCTACATTTGCTTCGAATGTAGACCGCGTACAACAGATCATCAATTCGGCTTACAAATACGACCGCAAGGTTGTAGTGGAAGGCCGCAGCATGGTGAATATTATTACGACGGCTTCCGAACTGGGTTATCTGAAGGTGCCGGAGCACACGCTGATCGATATCGATGAGCTTCGGAATTATCCGGATGAAAAGACGGTTATCATTACGACCGGGAGCCAGGGAGAGTCTATGGCGGCCCTTTCCAGGATGGCGGCGGATATGCACCGCAAGGTCAGCATCATGCCGGGAGATACGGTTATTTTCAGCTCTCACCCGATCCCAGGGAATGAGAAATCCGTATCAAAGGTTATCAATGAGCTGACAGAGAAGGGAGCCAATGTTATTTTCCAGGATGCGCATGTATCCGGACATGCCTGCCAGGAGGAGCTGAAGCTGATTTACTCCCTTGTGCGGCCGAGATATGCGATCCCGGTACATGGAGAAGTTCGTCATTTATCGGCACATGCAAAGATCGCGGCGTCGCTTGGCTATGACAGTAATCACATTTTCCTCCTGAAGTCCGGCGATGTTCTGGAACTGGATCAGGAGGAAGCCAGAGTTACGGATAAGGTACACACAGGGGCAGTGCTTGTGGACGGACTTGGCGTCGGAGACGTTGGAAATATCGTGCTTCGTGACCGTCAGCATCTGGCGGAGGATGGGATCATGATCGTTGTCCTGACCCTGGAGAAGGGAACGAACCGGCTTCTTGCGGGACCGGATATCGTATCCCGGGGATTTGTCTATGTAAGGGAATCCAGCGACCTCATGGAGGAGGCAAGAATGACGCTGACCGATGCGGTCGAGATCTGCCTGGAAGACTCGCGGGCGGACTGGAATAAGATTAAGACAGTGATCAAGGACAAGTTAAATGAATTTATCTGGAGAAGAACAAAGAGAAGACCAATGATTCTCCCTGTAATTATGGATGTGGATGTATGATAGTTGACGAGAGGATGACAGCCTTTATCAACTCACTGGACACACCGAACCATGAATTACTGGAACAGATAGAGCAGGAGGCTCTGGAGGCGGACGTGCCGGTGATCCGAAAGGAGATGCAGAGCTTCCTCAAGGTTCTGACAGAGATGAAAAAACCTATGCGCATTCTCGAGGTGGGAACTGCCGTAGGTTTCTCTGCGTTAATGATGAGTGAGTATGCACCGGAAGGCTGCCGGATTACGACGATTGAGAAAGACGAAAAAAGAATTCTGGCCGCGAGGGAGAATTTCCGCCGTGCGGGCAAAGAGAAGGATATCGAGCTTCTGGCCGGGGACGCCGGGGAGATCCTGCGGGGACTTTTGGAGCCGTATGATTTTATTTTTATGGATGCGGCAAAGGCGCAGTATATCACATGGCTACCGGATATTAAGAGGCTTTTGAAGGAAGGGGGCGTTCTTGTCTCCGACAACGTTCTTCAGGAGGGGGATATCTGCGAGTCTCATTTTGCAGTAGAAAGAAGAAACCGGACGATCCATAAGCGGATGCGGGAATACCTGTATGCGTTAAAGCACGATCAGGAGCTGCTTACAAGCATAGTCCCGATCGGAGACGGGGCGTCCGTCAGTATCAGGAGGAAGGGAAAGAGCTATGGCAAGATTTCCGGAGCTGCTGGTTCCTGCCAGCAGTCTTGAGGTTTTAAAAACGGCCGTTATCTTTGGGGCGGATGCGGTTTATATCGGCGGGGAAGCCTTTGGACTTCGCGCAAAGGCAAAGAATTTCTCCATGGATGACATCCGGGAAGGAATCGCTTTCGCTCACGCGCACGATGTGAAGGTGTACATTACGGCCAATATTTTTGCGCACAATTATGATCTTGCAGGCGTGCGGGAATATTTTGAAGAATTAAAAGAGATCCGGCCGGATGCTCTGATCATTTCAGATCCCGGCGTTTTTGAGATCGCAAAAGAGGTCTGCCCGGAGATCGAGCGGCACATCAGCACACAGGCGAACAATACCAATTATGGGACATACCTGTTCTGGATGAAGCAGGGGGCGAAGCGCGTCGTGTCCGCGCGGGAATTATCTCTTCAGGAGATAAAGGAGATACGCGCCAATATCCCGGACGTGCTGGAGATCGAGACGTTCATCCACGGAGCGATGTGCATTTCCTATTCCGGGAGATGTCTTTTGAGTAATTATTTCACCGGGAGAGACGCCAACCATGGAGCCTGCACCCATCCATGCCGCTGGAAATATGCGGTTGTGGAGGAGAAGCGCCCGGGGGAATATCTGCCGGTCTGTGAAAATGAACGCGGAACCTATATTTTCAATTCCAAAGATCTGTGCATGATCGAGCATATTCCGGAGCTTTTGGAGGCCGGGATCGACAGCTTTAAGATCGAGGGGCGTATGAAGACGGCCCTTTATGTGGCGACGGTTGCGCGGACATATCGCAAGGCGATCGATGATTACCAGAAAGATCCGGAGCTGTACCGCAGAAATATGCCGTGGTATCAGGAGCAGATCTCGAATTGTACGTACCGTCAGTTCACGACGGGATTTTTCTTCGGGAAGCCGGACGAGACGACGCAGATCTATGACAGCAACACCTATGTGAAAGAGTACACATATCTTGGAATCATCGGGGAGGAGCGTGACGGGACGTACCGGATCGAACAGAGAAACAAATTTTCAGTCGGAGAAGAGATCGAGATCATGAAGCCGGACGGTGAGAACCGTATTGTAACGGTAAAACGGATCCTGACGGAGGATGGAACGGAGCAGATAAGCGCCCCGCATCCAAAGCAGGTCCTGTATGTGGATTTCGGCGAGCCTGCGGCGCAGCCTTATGACATTCTCAGGAGGAAGGAAGAGGATCAGTAATTCTCCGCCGTTTTCAAAAATTCACGCATGGCAGGCGTGATGTATTTGTTATGCTTGCGATAAAAATAAATATCCCGGTGGGCGTCGCCGTTTTCCAGTTTAAAATAGCAGATTTTCGGCGTAGCAGGCATATGTTTGATAAGGGTATCGCTGATAAATGAGATACCCATGCCGCGCGCAACGAGGTTGTAGGCGGTCAGCTGCTGGTCCAGCGTCAGAATGACATTCGGGCTGAACCCTTCGCTCCGGCAGATCTTGTCCGCGCGGGTGCGGGTATCATTTCCCTCACGGAGAAACAAAAAAGGATCCTGTTCAAAATAATGAAAGGGAACTGCTTTGGTTTCCTTTTTTAAATGCCTGCGGTCTATAATATCCTTTGTTGTGATGCTGTATTCATAAGCCAACCGGCAGGAGGGCAGGGAGGAGGGAACGGCCAGTACAAGATGCTCGTGGCACAGCTTTTGGCGGTCATATATGGAAGCATCGAGATCCTCCGCCTCGATCATCAGATCCAGCTCGCCCGTAAAGAGCTGATGCTCCAGATCTGCCGAATTGCCCTCCACGAGATTGATCTGGATATCCGGGTATGCCCTGGAGAAGCTGAGGATGATCGGGGGCAGCAGAAGGGAAGCAAAAAAGTTGGTCGCTCCGATGGACAGAGTTCCTCCTGTGAGATTGTTCAGATCGTTCAGATAGTTGACAAAATTGTCCTGAATATACATGATCTGTTTCACGGATTCAATATATTTTTCTCCGCACTCTGTCAGGCGGATCGGCGTCGTGCTCCTGTCAAAAAGGGGCGTACCGATCCGGGTTTCGATCTTTTTGACAGTTGCGCTCAGGGAAGGCTGGGAGATATAGAGATTGTGCGCGGCCTTCGAAAAACTTTTTTCTTTATACACTTCATAGATATATTCCATTCCTTTAAACATAAAAATTCCTCTCATATGTCATGTTGTATCATAAACAGAAATTTATGATATTTATATCATTATAAATATTTGATTCTATTGTATAACGATTCTATAATGAAAGCAATGGCAAATCCGCCTGTTTACAAATGAGAGGGGAAAAGGACATGAAAGAGAAAAGTTTAAAAAAGACTGTGATGGAATATGCGATATTGACATTGGCCGCATTCCTTATGGCAGCAGGAGATTATCTGTTTAAATTTCCGAATAATTTTTCCTTTGGAGGGGTTGCGGGATTTGCGGTTATCCTTACCGCAATTCTGCCGTGGAGCGCAGGCAGCATTGCATTTGTGATTAATATGCTGCTGCTGGCTCTGGGATTTGTTTTTCTGGATAAAAGCTTTGGAATCAAGACGGTATATGTAAGCATCCTGTTTTCTGCAGGGCTGGCTTTGGGGGATAAAATCTATCCTATGTCCGGCCCATTGACGGATCAGCCGGTTCTGGAGCTTTTTTTTGCGATCGCGCTGCCTGCGTTCAGCTCCGCAGTATTCTTTAATCTGGATGCATCCAGCGGAGGTACGGATATCGTCGCTATGATCCTGAAAAAATATACAAGTATCAATATTGGAACTGCATTGATGATCGTAGATTCTGCCATGGTATTGTGTGCATTTATCTTATATGGATCGACGACCGGATTATTTTCCCTTGTAGGTCTTCTGGCGAAATCCCTGGTCATCGATGGGGCGATCGAAAATATCAACCTTTGCAAATTTTTTACGATCGTCTGCGATGATCCGGAACCAATCTGCAGATTTATCCGGGAAGATCTGAACCGGAGTGCGACGGTCTATAATGCGGAGGGAGCTTATTCACATCAGAAAAAGACAATCATTTTGACGGTAGTGAAACGAAGACAGGCAGTGCAGCTGCGTAATTATATCAGATTGACGCAGCCGGCGGCCTTCCTGATGATCACGAACAGCAGTGAAATAATCGGAAAGGGATTCAGAGGACTGAATTGACATTACAGAGTTTCCGAAAACTGCTTTTGCAGGTTTTCAATCGCCTTTTTTTCAATACGGCTTACATAGGAGCGGGAGATCCCGAGCTTTTCGGCAAGCTCCCGCTGTGTCATGGTATCGCTTCCGAACAGTCCGTACCGGAGGCGGAGGATCATTTTTTCGCGCTCCGTCAGCGCTTCATCAAAGCATTTGTAAAGCTTTCGGACGTCCTCTTTGAAATGGATCTGCTCATAAAGGGCAGGCTCCTCTGATTTCAAAATATCATAGAGCTGAATCTCGTTTCCTTCCGGATCGGTTCCGATGGATTCAAAGAGGGAGACCTCCCGGGAAAATTTCTTTTTGCTGCGCAGATGCATGAGAATTTCATTTTCGATGCAGCGCGCCGCGTAAGTCGCGAGCCGGTTTCCTTTATCCGGTTTAAATGTCATGACTGCTTTGATAAGACCGATCGTTCCGATGGAAATGATATCTTCCTGTTCGGACTCTGAAAAATGATATTTTTTCAGGACGTGCGTGACAAGACGAAGATTGTGCTCAATCAGAATGTTTCGTGCTTCCTGATCGCCCTCCTGATATTTTTGAATATAGAAGGCTTCTTCGGAGGGGGAGAGCGGAGTGGGAAATGATTTCACGGGAAGCTCCTGAAATGGTTGTTGATACAGTTTATGAAAAGAATAGCTTTTTGTGCCTTTCCCAAATTTAGAAAAAAACCTTTAGAAAAAAAATGATTTTGATTATTGACAAAAGGAATGTCGTGAGGTATTATAAGGAAGTCGATTTGATTAAGACATTTTCAAAATGACTTCGGAGTGTGGCTCAGTTTGGTAGAGCGCTACGTTCGGGACGTAGAGGCCGTGGGTTCGAATCCCGTCACTCCGATTCCTTGGCAGGGGCACCGGAAAGCTTGTAACTACAGGTTTTTCGGTATTTTTTTATATAATCATAAAATGGAGAGACTTTGCGAAGATGAAGAAGAAATTAGGAGCTAAGAGGATCCTGCTTTTGTTCATGCTCTGTGCGTGTCTGCTTCTTGTGATCGCCAGAAGAGATACCTACTACGAAGAGCGGGAGTATTATGCGCTCAACTTTATGGAAGAAAAATATGATATTCTTTCCAAAGAGGAACAGGAGATACGGCAGACTTTTGTCGCCAAACAGAGCGAGTTGAAGAACGTTTACATGAGATTCTATATCGAGGAGCTTGTAAATCTCAGGGGAAGGATTCTTGTGTCCGTCCAGAATAAGAAAGGGGAAACTCTTGTTACATCGACGAGATCGCTGTCCGATCTGACGCAGACCGAGACTGCGGACTGGACAAAGTTTCCGATGGAATGCGAACTGGAAAAGGGCGAGACGTACACGCTCTATATCCGGACAAGCGGCGCGGGCGGGGATGGCGTCTGCAGTCTCTATATTTCCCGCAACCGGGAATTTATATTCGGTAATCTGGAGCTTGACGGCGTGCAAAGTCCGCGAAGGCTGGAGACAACCTTTCTCTATAATACATATTGCATGGGCGATATGGTCAGGATGGTCATACTGCTTCTTCTGGCTGCGGCGGTTGTTGTCTTATCCGCCGATCCGGTCTTTCGGAAAAGACTCCGGGAATTGGTTTCCCGTCTGACGAGGGGGCGGGTGAACCGGAATCTGAACCTGACCGCGGGAAGGATTCTTCTTATTTGTTCGCCGCTTGCGGCATATTACATGATGCAGTCGTTCTGCGGATATGACATATTTTCCTTTTTGGAGCAATTGTTTTCCGAGAGAGGGCCGTTTAACCTTCTGATTTATATTTTGCTGTGCCTGATCTGTTATCTTGTGACAAACCGGGCAAAATATGCGGCCGTTCTTACGATGCTTCTCTCCTATGCGGCCGGACTTGCCAATTATTTTGTATGGGAGTTCCGGGACTGTCCGATCGTTGCGGCGGACGTCGCATCCTTGCGTACGGCGGTCAATGTGGCGGGAAATTATGATTATTCCTTTGGATTTGGAGCCGTATGGGCGACGGTGCTTCTTCTTTCATTTGTCTGTGTGACGATATCTGTCGATACGTATAAAGGCCTTCACTGGAAAAGAAGGGTCGCGGCGCTGGTTCTGGGATGTGTCATGACTGGCGGGATGTGGGGGATCTTTTTCCGCTCAGGACTTATGAAGAAGCTGGATATTTCCGTCAGCGTGTGGATGCCGCAGAGGGATTATGCGAGAACAGGATGCGCGTTATCGTTCCTTCTTACATGGACGTATTATGTCGTTGAAAAGCCGGATGGATACTCCGTGGAGCGCGTGGAGGAAATTACAGAGGGCTATACATCGGATGCGGCGGGAACAGAAGGAGAAGAAGGGAAAAGTCCGAACATCATTGCGATTATGAACGAGTCCTTTTCCGATCTTGCGGTGGATGCGGATATCGAAACCTCGGAGGATTACATGCCGTTCATCCATAATCTGGAGGAAAATACAGTAAAAGGAAATCTCTATGTATCGGTTCTCGGGGGCAATACGGCGAACACGGAATTTGAGTTCCAGACGGGAAATACGCTTGCCTTTTTCCCGTCGAGATCGGTGCCGTATAACAGCTATCTGCGGGAGGAAACGGGTTCCCTTACCTGGACGCTGCAGGGACAGGGATATGAAGGAAATCTTGCCATCCATCCGTATTATCCGGAAGGATGGAGCAGGCAGATCGTATATCCGCTTTTGGGATTCCGGGATTTTATTTCACAGGATGATTTTAAAGACCGGACATATGTGCGGGAGTTCATTTCCGACGCATGTGATTTTAAACGTCTGATTCAGGAATATGAGGATAAGAGAAGCGGGACGGACGAACCATTCTACGAGTTCAGCGTCACGATGCAGAATCATGGCGGATATGCGGGGACGCATGGATTGGTCGAAGAGGATATTCAGGTGGATCAGCCTGCAAATGCGGATGACCAGCTTGTCCAGTATTTGAACCTTATCAGGAAATCGGACGAGGCGTTTCAGGAGCTGGTGGAATATTTTGAGGATGTGGATGAGCCGACGGTGATCGTCATGTTCGGAGATCACCAGCCGGGATTTACAGACAGCGTGTACGATGCGCTGATGGGGCAGTCCACAGATTCGCTCAATATAGAAGATACGGCGAAGATGTATCAGGTTCCGTATGTGATCTGGGCGAACTATGATATTGAAGAGGAAAACCTTGATATGAGCGCGAATTACCTGTCTTCCTATCTTTTGAAGGTGACAGGAGGCAGGATGACCGGATATAACAAATATCTTCTGGATCTCATGGAGAAATTGCCGGTGATCTCGGCAATCTGCTACATCGGAGATGACGGCGTTGTGCATGCGGCAGGGGAGGAATCGGAGTATTCGGAGCTGATACAGGAGTATCAGACCGTGCAGTATAACAATATGTTCGACGTGGATAACCGCATACCGGATTTCTTCTTTCTGAAAGAATAAAGCTCATTTTGTGTAGATTATTTTGTACTTTTTCTATTAACAGCAGAAATGAAAAGTGCTATAATAAACTAAGTTATTTTCAAAAACAAAGGAGGAAATATATGCAGTCAGAAACTTTAGGGAGTTTGATCAGGCTTTTTGATTTTGTTGGAAATACAGGCATGATGATTGCTGCAGGTGTGGCGTTGATTCTTTCTGTGCTCGTTTGTTTTCTGGGACTCAGGGGTATCCGGATATTAATGGCATTATATGGGTTTATTGCAGGCTTTGCGGCCGGCTTTACCGTTGCCCATTTAATAGGGATGTCGACGGTTATTTCGGCTGTGATCGGGGCGATCGCCGGGATTCTCCTTGCGGTCATTGCATTTAATTTATACATAGCGCTTGTATTTGTCGGAGTGTGGGCCGGCGTTGCTGCTGCCCTTATGAAGGTCATCCCGATGCTTGGCCTTGATGGGATTCCTGTGTATGTGATCAGTATCATTGCGGGTCTTCTGGTTGGCATTATTGTTTTGAAGATCGCGGAGATCATCATTATTCTGCTTTCGAGTATCGGCGGCGGCTTTGGGGCTGCGGCCTGCGTCGGATTTCTGTTCCCGGTGAATACCGAGCAGCTTACGCTGATCCTTGGAGCGGTTCTCTCGGTGATCGGCCTGATCCTTCAGTTCAGCTACTATTTTAAGAAGAAAAAGCAGAAGAACGAGCAGAAGGCAGTGGTCAGGCAGGAGATGAAGAAGTCCAAAGAAGCGCAGGTGGAAGAGGCGATGAACATTCTGGATCTGGAAGACGATGAAGACTTTGAGGTTCTGGAAGACGAAGAGGATAACGAATAGATGACTGGATTCAGGGATTGAAGGATTCTTTCTTTAAAAAGTTTCTTTCAATCCCTGTTGATTTTGGGAGCGGATTATTCTATAATCAATTCTGTGATATATTACTGTTTATTGGGCGCTCTGCCCGGCTTTCGGTATTCTGCCGAGAGGATTACCAATTATTTGATCTTATATGGAGAGGAGTGTTTGTGTGGTCAGCACAGCTTTGACGGCATCCATAAGCGGATTGGATGTGAATTTTATTACAGTGGAGGTGGATGTAAGAAACGGGCTTCCTGCCTTTCAAATGGTAGGCTATCTGTCTGCGGAGGTGAAGGAGGCAGGGGAGCGGGTACGCGCCGCAATACAGAACTCAGGCTTCGATTTGCGGCCGATGAAGATCCTTGTGAATCTTTCCCCTGCAGATTTGAAAAAGAAAGGTCCGGCTTTTGATCTGCCTGTTGCGGCAGCCGTGATGGCGGCGTTCGGTTTTATCAGGGAGGAAAGACTGAAAGATACGGTTGTTTTGGGAGAACTCAGCTTAAATGGAGAGGTAAAAAGGGTGAGCGGGGTGCTTCCTGTTGTTATAGAAGCAAAACAGAAGGGTTACCGCCGCTGCATCGTACCGGAAGCGAACCGGAGGGAGGCCGGGATCATACATGGCATAGACATATGCGGCGTCCGGACGCTGAAGGAAATGGCCGATCTGATCAACGAAAAAAGGAGCACAGAGAAAAGAAAAACGGCGGCAGTCATTTCCGGGGAAAATGAGAGGGAGAGGCCTTTTGCCGGAGATGGCAAGGCTGAAGGGAACGAAGACTATGGGGATATTCATGGGCAGGAGACTGCGAAAAGAGCGATTGAGATCGCAGTAGCCGGAGGCCACAACCTTTTGATGATAGGGCCGCCGGGAGCAGGAAAATCGATGCTGGCAGAGAGAGTTCCATCCATTCTGCCGCCGCTTTCGGAAAGGGAGAGTATCGAAATATCAAAAATATACAGTGTCTGCGGTCTTTTGGACGAGAATTGCCCGATGATAATAAAACGTCCGTTCCGCCGCGTGCATCATTCTGTTACAAGACCGGCGCTGGTCGGTGGCGGCCGGAATCCAGGTCCGGGGGAGATCAGCCTTGCGAATGGAGGCGTTCTCTTTTTGGACGAATTTCCGGAGATGGACCGCAGGGTCATGGAATCGCTCAGACAGCCGTTGGAGGAACGCAGGATCGAGATCACCCGCAGCATGGGGCGCTACCGTTTTCCGGCGGGTTTTCAATTATTTGCGGCAATGAACCCGTGCCCGTGCGGGAACTATCCGGATCAGAACCGCTGCCGCTGCACGCGCGCGGAGATCGACCGGTATCTGTCCAGGATCAGCCGTCCGCTGCTTGAACGGATTGATATTTGCATTGAAGTGGCGGACGTATCGTACCGGGATATCACGGGAGACGTGAAGGGCCGTACATCGGAGGATATGAGAAAAGGGGTTATAAAGGCCAGAGAAATACAGAAGGAACGCTATGGGGCAGAGGAAGGGCGTCTGAACAGCATGTTGAAGGGGAAGGATGTAGAGCGGTACTGTGCGCTCGGAGTGATGGAACGGAAATTCATGGAGCTTGTTTTTGATAAAATGCATTTAAGCGTCCGCACGTATCATAATATACTGAAGGTGGCAAGAACCATCGCAGACCTTGCCGGGCGCAGGGATATAGAGCTGGTGCATCTTCAGGAGGCTGCGGGCTACCGGATGACAGATCTGAGGGGAGGTTACCATGGAATCAGCCAGTGAGAAAATGTATGAATACTGGTTTGCCGTCCTGAAAGGGATCTCCGGAAGGAGAAAAAGCGAGATCAGAAAGGCATATCCTTCGGCGGAAAGCGTATATAATATAGAAGAAACAGCAATAAAAAAAGGGATACTTTCGCAGAAGGAATATCAGTTTCTGGCAGACGGCAGGGATATGGAGCAGCTGAAAAGGGACTGTGATCAGGCGTTCAGAAACAGGATACGGTTCTGCACAATTTCGGATGTGGAATATCCGGACAAACTGAAAAATATTTACTGTCCTCCGTACGCCCTTTTTTATATCGGGAGGCTTCCGGAGCAGGAGGAATCCGGCGTCGCCGTTGTCGGCGCCAGAGAATGTACTTATTATGGAATGAGCGTGGCGAAGGAGATCGGGGAACTGTGCGCCATGCACCACGTTCCGGTGGTCAGCGGCATGGCAAGGGGAGTCGACGGCATCAGTCAGGGGAGCGCCCTGAACGCGGGCGGAAAGAGCTATGCTGTTTTGGGATGCGGCGTCGACGTCTGTTATCCCACAGAGAACCGGAAGCTGTATGAAAGGGTTCAGGAACAGGGAGGTCTGATTTCCGAATATGCGCCCGGGACGGCTCCGCTTGCGAATCATTTCCCGGCGAGAAACCGGATCATAAGCGCGCTGGCGGAGGTACTGGTCGTCGTGGAGGCCAGGGAAAAAAGCGGTTCGCTTATCACGGCGGATTTCGCGCTGGATCAGGGGAAGACAGTCTATGCGGTGCCGGGACCCGTTACAAGCGCCGTAAGCCGGGGCTGCAACCGCCTGATCAAGCAAGGGGCGGAGGTATTTCTGTCGGCGGAAGAAATGCTGGACGAGTGCGGGCTGAACCGGGGATCTGAAACCGTGGGAAAGGAAAAAAATGAGATAAAGCTTGAAACAAAAGAAAAATTGGTGTATAGTTGTCTCAATTTGATGCCTCAGACAGCAGACGAAATTCAAAGAAAAACACAGATAGATGCAAGTGAGATCATGGCAATTCTCACGTCTTTGGAGATGAAGGACTGTGCGGAGGCGTGGTCAGGAAATTATTTTGTGAAGAAAGAACAAGGCACGGTCGTTTGTTCTTAAAGGAAGGTTATCAATCATATGGCACGTTATTTAGTTATTGTGGAGTCGCCTGCAAAGGTAAAAACAATCAAAAAGTTTCTGGGGAGCAATTACGTTGTTATGGCGTCGAACGGACATGTCAGAGATTTGCCGAAGAGCCAGATGGGAATTGATATTGAGAATAATTACGAGCCAAAGTATATCACGATCAGAGGAAAGGGAGAGATTCTTGCGGCGCTTCGCAAAGAGGTGAAGAAGGCGGATAAGATCTATCTCGCTACCGACCCCGACCGCGAAGGCGAGGCAATCTCGTGGCATTTGATGCATGCGCTGAAGCTGGAAGGGAAGCCTGTATACAGGATCAGCTTCAATGAGATCACGAAAAATGCGGTAAAGGCGGCTCTGAAGGAACCCCGCGAGCTGAATCTTAATCTGGTGAACGCACAGCAGGCAAGAAGGGTTTTGGACCGTATGGTGGGTTACAAGATCAGTCCGCTCCTTTGGAAGAAGGTGAAAAGAGGACTGAGCGCAGGAAGGGTCCAGTCGGTGGCTCTCCGCATTATTGCGGACCGGGAGGCAGAGATCAATGCGTTTATCCCGGAGGAATACTGGACTTTGGATGGAATCTTCCATGTGGCGGGAGAGAAGAAGCTTCTGTCAGCCAGGTTCTGCGGGACAGAGGAAGGCAAGCTGGAAATCCGTTCCAGGGAGGAGATGGATCAGATATTGGAGGATCTGAAGGATTCTGATTACAGCGTATCTGATATTAAGAAGGGGCAGAGAAGCCAAAAGGCGCCGCTTCCATTTACAACGAGTACGCTGCAGCAGGAGGCTTCCAGGGGACTGAATTTTGCCACACAGAAGACGATGCGCATCGCACAGCAGTTGTATGAAGGCGTGGATATTAAGCGCGGTACGGTCGGCCTTATCACGTATTTACGTACGGACTCCACCCGTGTGTCGGAAGAGGCGGTAGCGGCCGCAAAAGAATATATCGGGGCGACGTACGGCGAAGAATATCTGGCTTCAGAGCAGAGGAAACAGAACAATGGACAGAAGATCCAGGACGCCCATGAGGCGATCCGTCCGACGGATATCAGCCGCACCCCGGCGTCTGTGAAGGAATATTTAAGCCGGGACCAGTTCCGCCTGTATCAGCTGATCTGGAAGCGCTTTGCGGCAAGCCAGATGAGCGCGGCACGCTATGAGACAACATCGGTAAAGATCAAGGCGGACAGATATCTGTTCTCCGTCGCTGCGTCAAAGCTTGTATTTGAGGGCTTCCGGGCCGTGTATGTCCAGACCGGTGAGGAAAAGGCGGAGAACAATGTGATGCTGAAAGGTCTGGAATACAATTCGGAGCTGACGCTGAAAGAACTGGACCCGAAGCAGCATTTTACACAGCCGCCGGCGCATTATACGGAGGCAGCTCTTGTTAAAACACTGGAGGAGCTTGGAATCGGCCGGCCGAGCACGTATGCACCGACGATCTCCACGATCATTGCAAGGCGCTATGTCGCAAAGGAAAACAAAAACCTTTATATCACAGAGCTTGGCGAGGTTGTCAATTCCATGATGAAGCAGAGCTTTCCAAGTATTGTGGACGTTCATTTTACCGCGATGGTGGAGAGCCTTTTGGACGGCGTCGAGGAGGGCGTGGTAGACTGGAAGACCATCATAGCGAACTTCTATCCGGATTTGGAAGAATCGGTTGAAAAGGCTGAGAAAGAGCTGGAGAGCGTGAAGATTGCGGACGAGGTTACGGATGTGATCTGCGAGGAGTGCGGAAGGAATATGGTCATCAAATACGGTCCTCACGGGAAATTCCTCGCCTGTCCAGGATTTCCGGACTGCCGCAATACCAGGCCGTACCTTGAAAAAGCCGGGGTCGCCTGTCCGAAGTGCGGAAAGAATATCGTGTACAGAAAGACGAAGAAGGGACGCAGGTATTTCGGATGCGAGGACTATCCGCAATGTGATTTTATGTCCTGGCAGAAACCATCGGAGCAAAAATGCCCGAAATGCGGCTGCTATATGCTGGAAAAGGGCAATAAGCTCGTCTGCGGGGACGTTCAGTGCGGATATACCGAAGATAATAAGGAAAAAGAAGAAAAATAAATTGCGTGCGATTGAATTGTATGATAATATAAAAAAGCGGATTTCATTTACAAATAATTTTATGTGAACGGAAAACAGGAGAGGAAAATGAGTGTTGAGCTATTAGACAAAACAAGAAAGATCAACCAGCTTTTGCATAACAATAATTCCAGCAAGGTTGTATTTAACGATATCTGCGAGGTGCTTTCGAGCATACTGGCTTCTTATTCGCTGGTGATCAGCAGGAAGGGAAAGCTGCTCGGTTATTCTGCTTGCGGGCCGGTCGGGAAGATCGACGAGCTGCTCTGCTATAAAGTAGGGGAACATATCGACGATAAATTAAACGAACGTTTTCTGAACGTCTTATCCACCAAAGAGAATGTCAATCTGCAGACACTCGGCTTTTCGAAGGAGGTATCGGATGCGCATCAGGCGATCGTTACGCCGATCAATATTGCAGGCGAACGCCTTGGGACGCTTTTCCTGTATCAGATGGATGCTTCATATGAGATCGACGATATTATTCTGTGCGAGTATGGGACGACAGTAGTAGGACTGGAGATGCTCCGCTCCGTAAATGAGGAGAATGCAGAAGAGATCCGCAAGGAGCAGATCGTAAAGTCTGCGATCAACACACTCTCTTTTTCAGAACTGGAAGCGATCACGCATATTTTTGAGGAGCTTGACGGCGACGAAGGGATTCTTGTGGCAAGTAAGATCGCCGACCGGGTTGGTATCACAAGATCTGTGATCGTGAATGCGCTCCGGAAGTTTGAAAGCGCCGGCGTTATCGAATCCCGTTCATCCGGAATGAAGGGCACATATATTAAAGTAGTCAATGACGTTGTTTTCCGCGAGATAGATAAAATAAAACACAAAAGTTAAGATCACAGGTTCTGTACATATGAAGATGTATAGAACCTTTTTGGGACAGGAGGCAATTTATATGTACGAGGGAAATTTTGTAAGACTGAAGCTGGAATCTGCAATGGACGGTTCACAGATACCGGGTAAGCTCACGCATGAATGCCAGGTCATAGCTTTTGACGAGGACCGCGACCGTCTGATCCTCCTTCTGCGGAAGGGGGAGCTTTCGGATATCCGCCTTTCCGCCAGATACAGCTGCTGTATTCACTGCGGGGACGAGGGGATCTGCTGCAGCGGGGAGGTCAGCAGGAGATACCGTGGCGAGAAGGGAAATATCGTTGAATTTCTCATACAGAAAGGTTTTTATAAAATAAATATAAATTGTGTTGACAAATAAAATTGAGAGTGATATTTTATATTTCAGAGAGTGTTAGCACTCAGAAAATGTGAGTGCTAATAACAAAAAAGCAAATTCAAAGGAGGTTTACCATATGAAATTAGTACCATTAGGAGATCGGGTTGTATTGAAACAGCTTGTCGCAGAAGAGACTACCAGGTCCGGTATCGTACTGCCGGGTCAGGCAAAAGAGAAACCGCAGCAGGCCGAGGTTATCGCAGTCGGGCCGGGCGGAGTTGTCGACGGCAAGGAAGTCGTGATGAATGTAAAGGTCGGAGATCAGGTGATCTATTCCAAATATGCGGGAACAGACGTAAAGCTTGATGAGGAAGAGTTTATCGTTGTAAAACAGAATGACATTCTTGCAATCGTAGAGTAATGACAGGAGGTAATTGATTATGGCTAAAGAGATTAAATATGGAGATGACGCCAGAAAGGCGTTGGAGTCAGGTGTAAATCAGCTTGCGGATACCGTACGTGTGACACTTGGACCGAAGGGAAGAAACGTGGTACTTGACAAATCATACGGAACGCCGCTTATTACGAACGACGGCGTAACGATCGCAAAAGAGATCGAGCTTGAGGATGCATTTGAGAACATGGGAGCACAGTTGATCCGCGAGGTTGCTTCCAAGACAAATGATGTGGCAGGAGACGGAACAACGACAGCGACTGTTCTTGCACAGGCAATGGTCAATGAAGGAATGAAGAATCTGGCGGCAGGCGCGAATCCGATCGTTCTCCGTAAGGGAATGAAGAAGGCTACGGACAAGGCTGTCGAGGCGATCGAGGGCATGAGCAGCAAGGTCAATGGAAAGGATCAGATCAGCAAGGTCGCTACTGTTTCCTCCGGAGATGAGGAAGTCGGACAGATGGTTGCAGACGCTATGGAGAAGGTTTCCAACGACGGCGTGATCACGATCGAAGAGTCCAAGACGATGAAGACAGAGCTGGATCTTGTAGAAGGTATGCAGTTTGACCGCGGATATATTTCCGCATATATGGCGACAGATATGGATAAGATGGAAGCCAACCTGGAAGATCCGTATATCCTTATCACAGATAAGAAGATTTCCAACATTCAGGAGATCCTTCCGGTGCTTGAGCAGATTGTTCAGTCCGGCGCGAAGCTTTTGATCGTTGCAGAGGATATCGAGGGAGAGGCTCTTACAACCCTGATCGTCAATAAGCTGCGCGGAACATTCCAGGTAGTAGCTGTCAAGGCTCCGGGTTATGGCGACAGAAGAAAGGCCATGCTCGAGGATATCGCGATCCTGACAGGCGGTACGGTGATCTCCGAAGAGGTTGGATACGACCTCAAGGATACTACGCTGGATATGCTTGGACGTGCAAAATCCGTTAAGGTTCAGAAGGAGAACACGGTTATCGTCGACGGTATGGGATCCAGGGATGCGATCGAGGCAAGAGTTGCACAGATTAAGAAGCAGATCGAGGAGACAACCTCCGAATTTGACAAAGAGAAATTGCAGGAGCGCCTTGCCAAGCTGGCGGGCGGCGTAGCAGTTATCCGTGTCGGCGCGGCTACAGAGACGGAGATGAAGGAAGCGAAGCTTCGTATGGAGGACGCTCTGAACGCGACGAGAGCAGCCGTAGAGGAAGGAATCATTGCAGGCGGCGGATCCACTTATGTTCATGCAGCCAAAAAGGTTTCCGCACTTGTGGAAGAGCTTGACGGCGACGAGAAGACAGGCGCTAAGATCATCCTGAAAGCCCTTGAGGCTCCATTGTACCACATTGTAGCAAATGCCGGACTGGAAGGCTCCGTTATCATCAATAAGGTGAAGGAGAGCGCTCCGGGCGTCGGATTCGATGCATACAAGGAAGAGTATGTCGACATGGTAGAGGCTGGTATTCTTGATCCTGCCAAGGTTTCAAGAAGCGCTCTTCAGAACGCAACAAGCGTTGCATCCATACTTCTGACAACAGAATCTGTGGTTGCCAACATCAAGGAAGATGCTCCGGCTATGCCGGCGGGCAATCCGGGAATGGGTATGATGTAATCATTTCATAGATAAACGCTGTTTTACAGAAAGAATGTAAGGACGGCGGAGCGTGAGTTTTGACGGGAATACCGTACCAGGACTTCGCTCCGCCGTTTGTTTTTTGCTGTAAATCCATTCTTTTTTTTGAAATAATGGTTGAGACAGTCCGCTAAATTTGTTACAATGGATAAAATCGTCATTAGAAAATACAAGAGAGAGGAAGGAAAAAGATGGGTAAGATTATCGGTGAAGGAATTACATTTGATGATGTGCTTTTGGTTCCGGCTTATTCAGAGGTGATCCCGAATGAGGTCAGCCTTGCTACGAATCTGACTAAGAAGATCCGTTTAAACATTCCGATGATGAGCGCCGGAATGGATACAGTAACAGAACATCGCATGGCAATCGCCATGGCAAGACAGGGTGGAATCGGTATTATTCATAAGAACATGTCGATTGAGGAGCAGGCTCAGGAAGTAGATATGGTGAAGCGTTCTGAGAATGGAGTTATCACAGATCCGTTTTTCCTCTCTCCGGAGCATACGATTGCAGATGCAGATGAATTGATGGCGAAATACCGTATTTCCGGCGTCCCGGTCACAGAGGGAAGGAAGCTGGTCGGTATTATCACAAACCGCGACCTCAAATTTGAGGAGGACTTTACAAAGAAGATCAAGGAATCCATGACCTCCGAAGGTCTTATCACAGCAAAAGAAGGCATTTCACTGGAAGAAGCAAAGAGTATCCTTGCAAAATCAAGAAAAGAAAAGCTTCCGATCGTAGATGATGATTTCAATCTCAAAGGTCTTATTACAATTAAGGATATTGAAAAGCAGATCAAGTATCCGCTTTCTGCAAAGGACGAACAGGGCAGGCTTTTGTGCGGAGCCGGCGTCGGCATCACAGCAAATTGCCTGGATCGGGTTGCCGCTCTTGTGGAGGCTAAAGTGGACGCCATCGTCCTTGACAGCGCGCACGGCCATTCTGCCAATGTACTGCATGCAGTCAGAATGATCCGCGGGAAATATCCGGAGATTCAGATTATCGCGGGAAACGTAGCTACCGGCGAAGCAACGCGCGCCCTTATTGAAGCGGGCGTAGATGCGGTCAAGGTAGGTATCGGGCCGGGTTCCATCTGTACAACCCGCGTCGTAGCAGGTATCGGCGTTCCTCAGATCACTGCTATCATGGATTGTTATGAGGCTGCGAAGGAGTACGGCATTCCGGTTATCGCGGACGGCGGTATCAAATATTCAGGAGATATGACAAAAGCCATTGCGGCAGGCGCCAATGTATGTATGATGGGAAGTATTTTCGCCGGATGCGATGAGAGTCCGGGAACATTTGAGCTTTACCAGGGAAGGAAATATAAAGTATACCGTGGTATGGGATCTATCGCTGCTATGGAGAATGGAAGTAAGGACAGATATTTCCAGGAGAACGCCAAGAAGCTTGTCCCGGAGGGCGTCGAAGGACGAGTTGCATACAAAGGAACGGTGGAGGATACCGTATTCCAGCTGATGGGTGGACTTCGCTCCGGCATGGGATATTGCGGAGCAAGTACAGTTGAGGAGCTGAAGGAGAATGGAAGATTTGTCAAGATTTCAGCAGCATCACTGAAGGAAAGCCATCCACATGATATTCATATCACGAAGGAAGCACCAAATTATAGTGTTGATGAATAAGATTTATTGAGGCGGGCGGCTGCAGGAGGATTTGCTATCCATATTGTAATGCGCCCGCTTTTTTCTGTTCCCTTTCCTGTAATCATATGAAAATCTTTCGAAAATCTTTCTGAATTTTTTTCTGCCGGACTGTATCATATTTTGCAGGCAGAGAATCATGAGGAGGAAAATCGCATGGCTGAAAAGAACAAAAGAAAAACCAGTCCGAAGAAACGAAAAACCACAGCCAGAAACGTAAAGAAGAAAACCTCAGGCCGGAAGAAGAAATATATCATCGCCGCTATTGCGGCGGTTCTGGTGGTGATATGCGGATTTTTGGTGGCATCGCTCCTTGGAGGAGACGATCCGGATAAGGCATATCAGTGGCCGTCTGACGGCATAGATGCAGGAGAAATAAACATCGACGTACAGCTTTTGACCGTGAATCCATATTCAAGGCCGGGAGCAGAGCTTTCCAGAGTCAACGGGATCGTGGTTCATTATACGGCAAATCCGGGGTCGACGGCGCAGGAAAACAGGGACTATTTTGAGGGTCTGAAGGACACCCATGAGACGAAAGCCAGCGCTAATTTTATCGTAGGATTAACTGGAGAAGTGATCCAATGCGTACCGACATGGGAGGAGGCGTATGCTTCCAATGACCGGAATATGGATACGATCTCCATCGAATGCTGCCATCCGGATGAGAGCGGAAAGTTCACGGATGAAACATATTGGTCTTTGGTGACGCTTTGTACATTTTTGTGTGAAAAGTATAATCTGAATCAGGACGATATCATCCGTCACTACGATGTGACGGGGAAAATCTGTCCGAAATATTTTGTCGACAATACGTCGGCATGGGAGACGTTCCGGGGGCATGTGAAAAAGGCGCTCGCGGAGCAGTAAAATCAGGCAGAGGAGAAGAGGATGTTTGAAGCATTTTTTCCAGATGAATATATGGATTCCACGTATGTGATTCCGTTTGAGAAGCTGTATGACAAAGGGTACAGGGGCGTTATCTTTGATATTGACAATACTCTTGTTCCGCACGGCGCACCGGCGGACGACCGCGCAAGGGCGCTGTTTCAAAGGCTTCGGGAGATCGGATTTGAGAGCTGCCTGATCTCAAACAATCAGGAGCCGCGCGTAAAAATGTTTAATAAAGATATCGGGACGAAATATGTCTGTAACGCTCACAAACCGTCGACGAAAAATTATATCCGCGCGATGGAGCTGATGGGTACGGATCTGGATACGACATTTTTTGTCGGGGATCAGTTATTTACGGACGTCTGGGGGGCAAAGAGAGCAGGCATGTTCAATATTCTTGTAAAACCGATGAATCCCAGGGAAGAGATTCAGATTGTTCTCAAACGTTACCTGGAAAAGATCGTACTGCATTTTTATTTCAAGGATAGAAAAAGGAGGGATCGGTCATGAACCTGCATCAGTTGAATTATTTTGTGACGCTGGCGCATGTCCAGCACTATACAAGAGCTGCAAAAGCGCTTATGATCACGCAGCCGAGCCTCAGCCACTCGATCTCGAATCTGGAGGAGGAGCTGGGGGCGAAGCTGTTCGAGAAGGCCGGGAGAAATGTGATCCTTACAAAATACGGGGAGGAATTTCTGGAGTGTGCGGAGAAAACACTTTCGACGCTGGAGGATGGGATCCGGAAAATACACTCCATGACGGGCGAGGCTGAAGGAAGGATCGACCTTGGATTCATCTATACAAGAGGAAGTGAATTTGTTCCTCATGTAGTAAGGCATTTTCAAAATGAGAACCCGAACCGCCAGATCCATTTTACATTTGCAAATGGGTCGACGGCAGGCATGATCGAGGGATTGAAGAATAAAAGGCTGGATGTTGTATTCTGTTCCAGACTTGAAAATGAAAAGAATATAGAATATACCCCGGTCTCAGAGGAAAAACTGGTTGCAGTCGTACCTGTGGATCATGAGCTTGCGGACAGGACGGCGGTAACGCTTCGGGAACTGGGACAGTATCCACAGATCGGATTTCCGCAGACATCCGGCATGTATAATGTGGTCAGTGAAATATATGAAAATGCCGGGATAAAGCCGAATGTTATTTATGAATTGGAGGAAGATACGGCGCTTGCGGGGATGGTTTCCTACGGCTTCGGCGTTGCGATCATGCCGCATATTCCGAATCTGGAGAACATGAATCTGAAGGTGATCCCGATTGAAAATATGAATTACCGGAGATATATTTACATGGCAGTTTTGAAAAACCGATATTTTCCTCCGCTGTGCGTGGATTTTATTGAATTCATGAAAAATAATTATGATTTAAGGAAAAAATAATATACAGAAGCTGTCAGAATGTGAAAATGCCTG
>CAZPXF010000007.1:0-18054 GCA_964590945.1 uncultured Lachnospiraceae bacterium
CGGTCTGATTCATACAGCCTTCCTTTTACAGTTTTTCCATAAACGCCAAATCCATTTAGACGATTCGTTCATTTTCTATCATGCTCTAACACACACTATCATACACTGTTTTTAATTTTCTTCTTGAAACTTTATCTGTAGCACACTATAATAAACATAAAGAGAAGCAACCGCCCACAAAATGGTTAGCCTCGAATTATGCAACAAAAAAGCTACTCGTCCGGCTAAGACTAGAGTGGCTTTTTTATTTTCGCTTGTTATTCCTATCTATGTAGGCAAGCAGTGCAATAAGGAACGAACCGCCCAAAAATAACAGGCTTAATACTTCATACATACCCATCCGCACCACCTCCCCTCTATCTCAAGTTTGGGAGGCTACCACTCTGTACACAATTACTTCTCATGTTAGTAGTGTAACATAATTCGCATATTCAAGCAAACAGATTTTCTCTGAAATCAGCTCCGGCCCATGTTATTCAGAAATGTGTACCGCTAAATGCACCACGCAAAAATCCCGCACGCATGCTGATTTCCAGCAGTGTGCGGGATTCCAGTCCCTGAATCATGAAACCTTATACAATTCCCTGAGCAAGCATTGCGTCTGCTACTTTCTCAAATCCGGCGATGTTAGCGCCTACTACGTAATCGCCTTTGTGTCCATATCTCTCAGCCGCATCAGCCATATTGTGGCAGATATCAACCATAATTCTCTGAAGTCTCGCATCAACTTCCTCGAACGTCCAGCTAAGTCTCTCACTGTTCTGGGACATCTCAAGAGCGGAAGTTGCAACGCCACCGGCATTTGCTGCTTTACCCGGAGCAAACAGCACGCCGTGCTCCTGCAGATACTTTGTAGCCTCAAGTGTTGTCGGCATATTAGCTCCTTCTGCAACTGCGATCACACCGTTGGCAACCAGCGCTTTCGCGTCGTCCAGGAGAAGTTCATTCTGTGTCGCGCACGGAAGAGCAACATCACACTTCACGCTCCATACGCCCCGGCCATCATGATACTCCGCGTCCGGTCTGTAGTTCTTGTACTCGGTAAGACGGGCGCGCTTGACCTCTTTGATCTCCTTCAGAGCTTCTACATCGATTCCGTCCGGATCATAAACCCATCCTGTAGAATCGCTGCATGTCACAACCTTTGCACCAAGCTGCTGAGCCTTCTGGATCGCGTAGATAGCAACGTTACCTGCGCCGGATACACAAATCGTCTTGCCTGCGATATCCTGTCCATTGATCTTCAGCATCTCTTCTGTCAGATATAATACTCCATATCCTGTAGCTTCAGTTCTCGCAAGTGATCCGCCATATGTAAGACCTTTTCCTGTGAGAACTCCTTCAAACTGGTTACGGATCCTCTTGTACTGTCCATACATGTATCCGATCTCTCTTGCACCTGTTCCGATATCTCCGGCAGGTACGTCTGTATCAGCGCCGATGTGCTTGCAAAGTTCTGTCATAAAGCTCTGGCAGAATGCCATGATCTCACGGTCTGATTTGCCCTTAGGATCAAAGTCCGAACCACCTTTACCGCCGCCGATCGGAAGACCGGTAAGGGAATTCTTAAAAATCTGCTCAAAGCCAAGGAATTTGATAATTCCGATATTTACGGAAGGATGAAGTCTTAATCCTCCTTTGTATGGTCCGATTGCACTGTTGAACTGTACCCGGAATCCCTTATTAACCTGAACCTGACCGTTATCATCTACCCACGGTACGCGGAACAGAACCTGTCTCTCCGGCTCAACAAGTCTCTCAAGAAGCGCTTCCCTGCGATACCTCTCCTCATTGGCATCAACGATCGGTCTTAATGACTCCAATACTTCCTTTACTGCCTGGTGAAATTCCGGCTGTGCCGGATTCTTCTCAACAACCAGTGCAATTACCTCATCAACGTATGACATAACCATAATCTCCTTTCAATCAATCAACAGGAAAACAAACTCCCCAGTCTGCTTCCTAACAAAATACATGTATTATTGTATTTTATCAGACAATATTTTGCAAGTATTTTTTGCAACTTTTTTGCTTTAAAGTTTCATTTTATGTTCCATGTTTAAAAGCAAAATGCTGGCTTTTCCGTCAAAAAAAGGAGCCGAAGCCCCTTTTTCTGAATTTTTTATTTTATTTCTTTCATTTAATCTTCATCAGTTGCACTGATCTCACCGGATTTGAAAATAAATTTTACATTTCCGCTGCTTCCTTTCGCAAGCCTGGTGAACGTCTGATAGCTCTTTCCGGCGTCCTGAACCGCCTCAAAACGATCCATGAGTCCCTTCACATCATCCTCGTAAAGGCTGACCAGCTCCTGAATACCTTCTTCGTCAAACTGGTTCATTCCGTCCTTCAACTGCTTTGCGCCATCCGCAAGCTGTTTTGCGCCGCTCTCAAGCTGCACCGTACCGTCTGCAAGCTCGTTGGCGCCCTCTTTCAGCGCGTTCAGATCCTTCTTTGTAAAACTACTGGCAATCTGGCTCTTAACGCCCTCCAGCGCCGTCACCGCGCCTTTTGCTCCCGCATCATTGGCAAGGGTTGTAGCTGCGGACTTCACGGAATTCATATCCTTCGCTGCCGCGTCGGAAGCTGCCTTTGTGATCTTTGACTGATCTACTTTGCCTTTGGCCTCCTCGGCCGCCCCTGTTGCCGCCTTTGCCGCCGTACCGGAGATCTTGTCGATCGTGGACTGGTCTGCGGACACGGATATCTTGCTCAGATCCACGTCAGGAATGCTGCTTCCAATCCCGTCTGCATATTGTTTTGCGCCGCCTGCCGCCTGCTGCGCCTGCTTTAAAAGCGCATTTCTTTCCTCGTCATTTTGCGTGTTCATAGCCTTTGCAATCAGCTCGCTGGCTGTGGCAGCATAGCTGCTTGCAGACTGCGCTGCTCCTTTTACCTCCGACAGCTTTCCAAGCTGTTCCTGCATACCGCTTACAACATTCTGGATCGCTGACTCATAAGCCGCCGACGTTCCTTCCATTGCTGACTTGACGCCCGCCGTAACTGCCGCGGTAACGACCGGCTCCGCTGCCTCGCTCGCCGCTGCCGCGCTGGCTGCAGCCGCATCGGTCACCATAGTACTGATCTGCGCCGTCAGATTCTGACTCGCCTTATCCACGCCATTTGCCGCCTTTGTGTACTGGCTGATCGTATTATTCAGCGCATTCGGAAGCTTTGTGTTGATCCCGTCCACGATCGCTGCCACGCCGCTTGCGAGCTGCTTCGAACCTGATTTCGCAGAACTCATCGCCTTTGCGAGCTCGTTGCTTCCATCCTGCAGGCTGATCGTTCCTTTCAAAAGCTCAGACGTCGCTGAATCAAGCTGGTCTATGGAATCATCCATTTCTTCCGTATCGATCTTATCCAGATCCACATCGGAAAGCAGATCGTTCATTGCGGCCGTCATCGTCATCCCAAGCTTGAAGTTCTCCACCTCGGCAGTAATCTCTACATATTCCGGGATATCTACCTCGTCCGCATGTTCCTCCAACAGCTTATCGCCGATCCCCAGGCTTTCCTGAAGTCCCGGGAAAGCATACCCGACAACGATGCTGCTGTCGCCCTCGGAGATCACCTTCCCATTAGTCACCTGAATATCGCTGAATCTGTCATTGTCCAGCACCATGCCGCTGACCATTGTAAATGGAACGCAGATCTCCTCAGATTTTCCGGCGATCTTGACCGTTTTCTTTTCATTATTTGTATAATCAAAACGAATCTTTACCGTACCGCTCTGTCCGGCAAGTTCATCCGCCGTAACCTCTCTGCCATTTAACTCATAGGAAATATTCACGCCGACCGGAAGATCTTTCGTAGATTTACCCTGATAGTAAATCTCGCTCCCCGCTGCCTCCCATGTTATGGAATCGCCTGCGCCTTCCTTATATTCTTCGTCGCCTTTTGTATTCTCAATATCTGTCAGATCTGTCGCATCCTCGATCGATGAAGCCTTATCCAAATTGCTCAGATGGTCGCTGACGATGATCTTTTCTGTATTGCCGTCACCATCCGTCATAACATATACCGTTTCCTCCTTATCAGAAGTACCTTTCTCTTCATCGTCGGATGCCGCCACAGTTTCGATCGCCTCTGTCAGATCCTCCTCCTGCTGCTTTGCAAGGGCTTTCTCCGCCTGAATCCGCTGAGTCTCAACAGTAGAAGATGCATAAAAGAGGGATACCGCCATGGTTGCCGCAAGAACGGCTGACAAAATCCTCTTCGCTAAATTTGCTCTGTACATATTCATACGCCTCCTATAGCATTAACTAACTTTTATTATCTGTAACTATCTTGTCATTTTCGCAGAAATAAGTCAACAATTTATTTGTTAATATATGATTTTTCTTATTTACCCTTCGATGCAATACAAGACCGCATACCGATGGTTGTCATACATATCGCCTTATCAAAGATCAAAAATGTCGCCGGCAGGAACAGGATAACAACAAACATACTGATGATCGCTCCCCGGCCTAACAGCATACAGAGAGAACCTACCATATCTGCCGAAGAATACAGTCCTACTCCTCCGGTTGCCGCAAACATTCCAAGCGCGCTGGTTATGATCGAATGGATCGATGTACCCAGAGCGATCTTTGTCGCCTCCTTTTTTCCGCGTCCTGCGATTCGTTCTGTTTTATACCGGTTTGTCATCAGGATCGCATAATCCACCGTTGCCCCGAGCTGGATCGTGCCGACGCAGACAGACGCGATAAACGGCAATGTCTGCCCGACATAGAAAGACATTCCCATGTTGATGTAAATTGCCAGCTCAATGACGGCAACAAGAATGAATGGAAGCAAGCCCGACTTCAGCACGATCAGAAGCAGTACAAAGATCGCTCCGATGGACACAGCGCTGACCACCTTAAAATCATGATCGCAGACTTCAATCAAATCCTTCGTACAGGCGGTCTCGCCGATCAGCATTCCGTTCGGATCATATTTTTTGATGATTGAACTGAGGGAATCGCACTGCGCGTTTACTTCGTCCGTAGCGATCTCGTAGGACGAAGAGACAAGCACAAGCTTCCAGTTATCGCTTTCCAGCATCTCCTTTGCCTCATCCGGAATAAACTCCTCCGGAATCTCATATCCAATCACCGAATCCATACCGATTGCAAAATTGATTCCATCCAGCTTCTTCATCTCCGAAAGCATCTTCCGCGTATCTTTTCCTGAAAGATCCCTGTCGACAAGGATCATGGATATGGACGACATATCAAAATCCTTCAGCGCCTTATTTGCCTGCACGCTTCCCATCGTATCCGGAAGGCTCGTATCCAGCTTATAATACACATTGTAATGATTGTTGCCGTATACCGCCGGGATCCAGAGGAGCAGCATGATCACAACCAGGATTCTGTGATGCTTCAGCACAAACTGCGGGATCCGGTCTGTGTTCACCTTGAACGACCGGTGTGTCGTCCGCGCGATCAGGCCATCAAAGCAGAGGATCAGAGCCGGCAGCACGGTAACACAGCTGATCACGCCGAAGATCACGCCCTTCGCCATGACGATTCCAAGATCCATTCCAAGCGTAAACGACATAAAGCACAGTGCGATGAAGCCCGCAATGGTCGTCAGGGAAGATCCCGTAATAGAAACAGAGGTTGCCGCGATTGCATTTGCCATCGCCTCACAGCGATCCTTACATATCCTTTTCTGTTCCTTATAGCTGGAATACAGGAAAATGGAATAATCCAGCGTCACGCCAAGCTGCAGAACAGCCACCAGCGCCATCGTGAGGAAGGAGACCTCGCCCCGCACGACATTTGTTCCCAGATTATAAAGAATCGACATGCCGATATTCAGCAGGATCAGAAACGGTACAAGGAACGAATCCAGCGTCACGCCAAGCACGATCGCTGAGAGCACGGCCGCGATCACCACATACCAGAACATCTCCTTCTCGATCAGAAGCTTTGTATCATCCACGATCGCCGACATACTCGAAAGAAAACACTGCTTGCCGGAGATACTGCGGATCTCATCCACCGCCTCCAGCGTCTCGTCCGCAGAGGTAGTCGTATCAAAAAATACAAACATCAAGGTCCCTTTATCATCCCCGGAATAAAAGACATCTTTCACCTCTTCCGGGATCATATCCACGGGAACAGATATATCGATCAGAGAGTCGTACCAGAGAACCGTGTCCACATGCTCCACCTTCTCCAGCTTCTCCTTAAGCTCCGCAACATCCTTCTGCTCCATACCGTTACAGACAAAGATCGAGTATGCGCCCTTCCCAAATTCATCCATAAGAATATCCTGACCCTTCATCGTCTCCAGACTGGAAGGAAGATAAGAAAGAATATCATAATTGATCCTTGTCTTTAAAATACCGAACAGAGAAGGAATCAATAATAAAAAACTGATGATGATGACAGGCACTCGAAGTTTAACAACTATTTCACCAAATTTCTTCATTCCTTTACCCCTTTTCTTGACTTTTGGTCATTTTTCATATGATAGGTTACATCAAAAATGAACAAAAGTCAATAATTTTCATAAAATAATATACGGCAGGAATCTTAAACTTACATCCGTGGAAAACGCCCGTACATAACAGACGGAATCCTGTCTGCCATATACGGGCGTTTGCCGCATCTGTTTCTTTATTTTGGGCGTTTGCCGCCGGATTGGTTATCTCATCTGATAACCTGCATCAAATGCCTTTTTGTTGATCTCCACGGTCTTTGGCGGCACGGTGTTCTCGATCACCTGATACCACTGCTCCAATGTGAAATCCATATGCTGGGCCGCAAGTCCGAGCACGATCAGATTGAACACTCTGGAATTGCCGAGCTTCTTCGCCTCCATGGTCGCATTGACTGTATAGACCTTATGCTCCTTTGCAAGATTCTCCAGAATGTTCTCCGGATACTCTGCCGCGCCGATCACAACCGGCATCGGATCGATCCGCCAGTCATTGCAGATCAGTACGCCGTCCTTCTTGAGAAAATGGGAATAGCGAAGCGCTTCCAGACGCTCAAACGCGATGATCACATCCGCGCAGCCCTCCTCCACGATCGGCTCTGCAACCTGCTCGCCATAACGCACATAGGTTACGACGCTCCCGCCGCGCTGAGCCATCCCGTGAACCTCAGAAATCTTCACATCGAAGCCTCCCTCAAGGGCGATTCCCCCGAGAATACGGCTTGTCAGGAGCGTTCCCTGTCCGCCGACGCCGACGATCATAATACTCTTTGTCTCTGCCATTAGTTCTCACCTGCCTTCTCGATTGCTCCAAATTTACAGAGAGACATGCAAAGACCGCAGCCATTACACATCGTATCGTCAATCTTAATTGTTCCGTCTTCATTCTTTGTCATTGCAGGACATCCCGGCTTCAGGCACATCCCGCATTTCCTGCATTTATCCGAAAGCGGAATGCAGTGCGGATGCTTTCTTTTATCGAGAAGTGCGCAAGGAGCCTGTGCAATGATAACAGAGACCTCATCCTTTGCAACCTCCTCCTTCACGACCTTTTCCAGCTTCTCTATGTCAAATACATCAACAACCTGTACGCTTCTGACGCCGATCGCCTTACACAGATCGACCAGATCCACCGCATAGGTCGGATCTCCCTGCAGCGTCTTACCTGTAGCCGCATGATCCTGATGTCCCGTCATACCGGTAGTAGAATTATCAAGGATCATGACCGTTCCGGTCGCCTGATTGTAAACCATGTTGATCAGGGAATTCACCCCCGTGTGCATAAAGGTCGAATCACCAATACAGGCTACCCAGTTCTTTACGTAATCCTTTCCTTTCGCCTTCTCCATTCCATGCAGGCTGGAGATGCTGGCTCCCATGCAGATACAGGATTCCACAACTCCAAGAGGCGCCACCGCCCCAAGTGTGTAACATCCGATATCACCTGCTACATGGATACCCAGTTTCTTCAATACATGATAGGTACTTCTATGCGGACATCCCGGACAGAGGATCGGCGGACGCATCGGAACCTGCGCAGGCGCCTTCACATCCAGCTCCTCCTTGAGGATCGCCCTGCGGAGCAGGTTGGCGCTGTATTCTCCCTGAATCGTGAAAATCTCCTTGCCGATGCAATTCACGCCCCATGCTTTCACCTGTTCTTCAATAACCGGTTCCAGCTCTTCTACGATATAAAGCGTCTCAACCCGGGAAGCAAAGTCTTCGATCAGCTTTCTCGGGAGCGGATTCACCAGTCCAAGCTTCAGTACAGATGCCTCCGGAAGCACTTCCTTTACATACTGATACGGAATACCACTTGTGATCACACCGATCTTTGTATCATTCATCTCCACACGGTTGATCGGATGCGTATTGGCCGCCTCTGCAAGCTCTTTATTCTTCTGCTCGATGATGACATGACGCTTCATGGCGTTGCCCGGCATCATAACATTCTTCGGAATATTCTTTACATATTCTTTATCCGGAATGTTCTCACGCTCATGCAGCTCCACAAGTCCCTGTGAATGAGCCAGTCTTGTCGTAGTACGGAAAATAACCGGCCGGTCAAACTGTTCGCTGATCTCGAAAGCCATTTTCATGTATTCTTTTGCTTCACTGCTGTCGGACGGCTCAATAACCGGAACACACGCCGCTCTTCCGACCATTCTGGTATCCTGCTCGTTCTGTGAACTGTAAAGTCCCGGATCGTCTGCAACGACCAATACCAGACCGCCATTTACGCCCATGTAGGAAACAGTATACAGCGGATCGGATGCCACATTCAGCCCGACCATCTTCATACTCGCCATGGAACGGACGCCCGAAAGGCTTGCCCCGATCGCCACTTCTACGGCAACTTTCTCATTCGGCGACCACTCTGCATAGATATCATCTTTATATGCAACCAGAGATTCACTGATCTCCGTACTCGGAGTTCCAGGATATGCGGCAGACACCTTCACTCCTGCTTCATAAGCGCCGCGCGCGATCGCAGCGTTTCCAAGCATAATCTTCTTTTCAAACATTGTATCCTTCATCCTTTCTCTTAAACACAGAGAACCCTGCCTGCCCTCTGTTGCGGTAACATCAATTTATTATAACATGCCTTAATCTCTTTTAAAACCTGAAATTACATGTCTGCTGACGCAAGCGCCTGCGCGAGATCCGCAATCAGATCCTCCTTATCCTCCAGACCGCAGGAAATACGGATGAGCCCCGCCGGGACGCCTGCTGCGATCAGCTGTTCCTCGTTCATCTGACGGTGGGTAGATGTTGCCGGATTGAGACAGCAGGTTCTTGCATCCGCCACATGTGTCTCAATCGCCGCAAGCTTCAGATTCTTCATGAAAGCTTCCGCCGCTTTTCGCCCTCCCTTGAGCTCAAAGGATACGACTCCGCAGCCGCCATTTGGCATATATTTCTGCGCCACCTCATAATACGGATCGCTCTTAAGACCGGAATAGCTTACCGATGCAACCTGCGGCTGACTCTCAAGAAATTCCGCCACCGCCTGTCCGTTCTCTACATGGCGCGGCATACGTACGTGCAGGGATTCAAGGCCAAGATTCAGCAGAAATGCATTCTGCGGCGACTGGATGCTTCCGAAGTCACGCATCAGCTGCGAGGTCGCTTTTGTGATAAATGCCCCCTCTTTGCCGAACTTCTCTGCATATGTTATTCCATGATAGGATTCATCCGGGGTGCAAAGTCCCGGGAACTTCTCTGCGTGCGCCATCCAGTCAAACTTGCCGGAATCTACGATCGCCCCGCCTACTGCGGCGCCGTGCCCGTCCATATATTTTGTTGTGGAATGCGTCACGATATCTGCTCCCCACTCGATCGGACGGCAGTTCACCGGCGTAGGGAATGTGTTATCTACGATCAGCGGAACTCCATGCGCATGTGCCGCCTCAGCAAACTTCTCGATGTCCAGTACAGTAAGCGCCGGGTTGGCGATCGTCTCTCCGAACACAGCTCTTGTATTGTCCAGAAACGCAGCGTCAAGCTCATCCGCCGTGCAGTCCGGTGAAACAAACGTCACATCGATCCCCATCTTTGCCATTGTGACAGAGATCAGGTTGAAGGTTCCTCCGTAAATAGAGGATGAAGCGACGATATGGCTTCCGCACTCGCAGATATTAAAAAGCGCAAAGAAATTCGCCGCCTGCCCGGATGACGTCAGCATGGCAGCCGTACCGCCCTCAAGCGCCGCAATTTTGGCTGCAACATGATCGTTGGTCGGATTCTGAAGTCTGGTATAGAAATAACCCGAAGCCTCCAGATCGAATAATTGTCCCATCGCTTCGCTTGTATCATATTTAAACGTTGTGGACTGGATGATCGGAATCTGACGTGGTTCTCCGTTTCCAGGCGTATATCCCGCCTGCACACATTTCGTATTGATCTTATAATCGCTCATAGTTTCCCTCCCAAAAATTTTTCATTCGCTATACGGAAATATTATTACTTCGTATATTTTTTTATTATATCATGCATCCCTTATTATTTCACCATTTAAAATCCGTTTATCCCTCCCATATATCCGCATGCAATGCCAAGGATCCCGCTCACACATATGATAATGACCGGATGCAGCTTCCTGTAAGACATGCCCATCGCCGCAAGCAGAATAACAAGCATGGACAGATTCTGCTTCGCTGCCATCTGACGGAAGAATCCCCGAAAGCTTTCCAACTGCACCGTAAAGACGCTGCTTCCTACGGAGAAAACCGCGGCTCCGATAAGGCCTGCCACTGCCGGACGTATGCCCGCAAGGCATCCATTTACAACACGGTTCCTTTGAAATTTCTCATAACATTTCGCAAGAATCAGTATGATTACAAAGGATGGAACGACAATTCCCAGCGTTGCGCAAAACGCCCCGGGAAAACCGCCCGTCCTCTGCCCGATATATGTTGAAAGATTTACCGCCAGCGGTCCCGGCGTGCTTTCGCTTACGGCTATGAAATCCACCAGTTGCCGCCTTGTCAGCCAGCCATGCCGAAGAACGGTCGATTCGATCAGCGGAAGCATCGCATACCCTCCGCCGAAGGTAAATGCGCCTATTTTCATAAATTCCAAAAAAAGCTGCAGATACACCATCATCGTCCGCTCCTCCTTTTCACACACGAATACAGAAATCCCGCCAATGCGCAGAACAGCAGGATCAGTATCGTACTGATATGAAAAAATGCGGATGAAATAAAAGCGGCCAATATGATCAGACAGGAAAAGATCGTCCTCCTGTTTTGCCCGAGAAGAGACAGGAGCGCATGTATGATCAGCGCAAGTACCCCTGCACGGATTCCCGCAAAAGCATACCTTATGACAGGAAGGTTCTCGATCATCTCCAATACATTTGCCAATATAAGAATGATCAGAAAGGATGGCAGAACCACGCCAGATGTTGCGGCTGCCGCCCCTGGCGTCCCCGACACCCTGCTGCCGACAAAGGTTGCCATATTGACAGCAAGCGGACCGGGCGTGGACTCTGCGACAGCTATGATATCCAGCATCTCCTCTGCTGTAATCCACCGCTTCGATTCGACCACCTCGCGCTGGATCAGCGGGATCATAGCATATCCGCCGCCGAACGTAAATAATCCGATTTTAAAAAAGGTAATAAAAAGATCCATCTTTCAAAAGCTCCTACTTTGATGTCCAATATATACCATATCTCACACAATATTTCAACATTTTATACAAACGAGATGGAGCCTCCTTTCGCATGTCTGGCAACAATAAGGCAGCGGAAACCTCACGGTTTCCGCTGCCCACATGCAAATTATAGACTATACAGTCTGCCATTTCCCAATATAAACCGGATAGGAATCGCTTCCTTTCAGAGTCTTATCAGACGTAATATGTACCTTCTTATCCGCGATCACATACTCAACGTCTGCTCCCTCTTCGATAACGCTATCCTGCATGATAACACAATTCTTAACCTTTGCGCCCTTCGCAATCTTAACGCCACGGAAGAGAATGGAATTCTCAACATCGCCCTCGATCACACAACCGTCAGCTACCATCACATTTTTAGCCGTCGCATCACCGATGTATCTTGTCGGGTTATCGTCACGAACCTTTGTATGAATAGCGCTTCCGGAGAACAGAGCTTCCAGATTCTCATCCTTCAGAAGCTTCATATTTTCATCGAAATAGCTCTGCAGGCTGCTGATTCTGGCGATATATCCGGTATACTCATATCCGCAGATCCGAAGTTCATTGATCTGAGGGATCAGAATATCTCTCTCAAGATATATTCCGCCTCTCATGAAAGCCTCGTTAACCTTCTTGATCAGGAGTTCCCTGTCAATAACGTAGATATTCATACCGAAATTCTTAACGCCCTCTTCCATCTCATTGATATGTATATCCGTAATACGATTCTCATCATTGATATCGAAGGTGTAATACATACCTTTCTTGGTATCCTGCGCTTTGAATATACTCGCCGGAAGCTCTTCTTTTGAATAAAGAACGGTCACATCGGCTCCGCTCTCCGCATGAGCCTTGATTACCTTCTTAAAATCGATATTGTAGGCAATATTTGTATCGGAAAGTACGACATATTTCTCTTTCTGATTTCTGAGGAATCCGAGGATACCTTCTATCGACTCCACACGTCCGCCGCTGATCGAACTCATGGCCTTCTGCGCATACGGAGGGAAAATATTCAGTCCGCCGCTCTTACGTGCGAGATCCCACTCACGACCGGATCCAAGATGATCCAAAAGAGAGAAATAATTCTTACGTACAAGAATGGAGATATTATCAATACCGCTGTTGACCATACTTGAAAGAATAAAGTCGATCAGACGATAACGGCTTGCAAATGGAATGGAAGCCATAAGTCTCTCACTAACAAGTTCCGGTACCAGTTCATCAAAAATATTCGGGAAAACAATACCCAGTGCTTTAGCATCTCCGCTTACCATTGCTCCTCACCATCCTTTACATTCTCACTAACCATCGCATTCGGCCCGATCTTAGCAGCGCTTCCGATATAAACGCCGGATCCTACCGTTGCAACACCCTTTTCTTCTTCTGTCGGCATTGCGCCTACAACTGCATTCTCGCCGATAACAACATTCTCAGCGATAATACAATGCTTAACAACAGCGCCAGCCTTAATAAGCGATCCGCCCATGATAACGGCGTCCTCAACAACTGCGCCCTCTTCAACCTTAACGCCTGAGAACAGAATGGAATGCGTAACCTCACCGGAGATCTTACAACCATCTGTAATCATGGAATTCTTAACAACTGCTCCTTCATTGATCTTATGGCCTGTCATACCGCTGTTGCGGCTGTAGATCTTCCAGTTCTTATCGAACAGGTCGATTCCGCTGTGTTCCGGATCCAAAACCTCCATGTTAGCTTCCCACAGTGAAGAGATCGTTCCAACGTCCTTCCAGTATCCCTCAAAATGATATGCATACATCTTGCGGTTGTCACGGAGAAGGCTCGGAATGATATCATTTCCAAAGTCGTTGGATGACTCCGGATTCTCCTCATCCTCAATCAGATATCTCTTTAAAATATCCCAGTTAAAGATGTAAATACCCATAGAAGCAAGGTTGGATTTCGGATTCTTCGGTTTCTCCTGGAACTCTGTGATCTTATCATTCTCATCTGCAACCATCAGTCCGAAACGCGGAGCCTCTTCCCACGGAACCTCCATTACAGCTACGCTGAATTCAGCGCCTTTTTCCTTGTGGAAACGAAGGAAATCACTGTAGTCCTGCTTACAGATCTGGTCTCCGGAAAGAATAATAACATATTCCGGATCATATCCCTCGATGAATGTAAGATGTTGATAAATCGCGTTCGCAGTTCCCTTGAACCAGTCAGATCCTGATGCTCTCTGATATGGCGGGAGTACATGTACTCCTCCGTGAAGGCGGTCAAGATCCCATGGCTGTCCATTGCCAATGTACTCATTCAGTACAAGCGGCTGATACTGAGTCAGAATTCCGACAGTATCAATCCCTGAGTTCACGCAGTTAGAAAGCGGAAAATCGATAATACGATATTTACCGCCAAATGGAACTGCCGGTTTCGCCAGCTTCTGAGTCAGCGCATAAAGACGCGAACCCTGTCCGCCGGCAAGAATCATAGCAACTATTTCTTTGCCCATTTTAATTATATCCTCCTCTGGTTATTACTATCACCGCCGGATGACGGCGGAAAATTAACATCTGTCTCTATTATAAAGCATTCCTTGCTTTTCATCAATGTTAAGATGCTAATTTTTACGACATTTTTACCAATTTATTCCTGCTTTTCTCTCTTTCTTACTGCATTTTTACCAGATTCCGCCGTGCGCTCTCATGAGAATCTTCTTATCCTGTGTCAGTTTACAACAACTGCCGAGCCAAGCGTCCCCGGGCCGACGTGACAGCAAATATTCAGCGGCAGCTTGGCCAGACGGATCTTAATCCCCGGAAAGAGCGTCTGAAAATGCTCCGCCCATTCAAGCATCTCCTGCTCCGCACAGCCATGTCCGACATAGACCTCCACGCGCTCTTCCCCGTACTGCTCAGCCAGTTCTTTATAGTCGCGGACGATCGCTTCCTCGATCGATTTTTTGGCCTTCCGGCGTCCGCGCACCTTTGCATACGGCTCCAGCATACCGCCTTTGATCTGAATGACGGGTTTGATATTTAAGATCTCCCCGGCAAAGGCTTCGATACCGCTGAGCCGCCCGCTCTTGCGCAGATATTTCAGGGATTCCACCGTAATATAGATGGACGCCGCAAGATCCGTTTCCTTCAGTCTTTCCAGGACCGCCTCCGCGGATAATCCCTCATCCACAAGCTGCTTTGCCTTGATCGCGCTGCCCGCCTGTGTCACGGAAATTCTCGGACTGCTTACAACAAACACACGTCCCTCGTAGTCCTCGCTGAGCATGACAGCTGTTGCGCAGCTGCTGCTGAGAGCCCTGGACATCGGGATGTATATGACCTGGTCATAGTCTTCGAGAAGCCGATCCCAGAGACTCAGAAGATCCGGGATAGCCGGCTGCGAGGTGCTGACCTCCACTCCCCTGATCAGATTATCATAAAATTCTTCATCTGACAGTGTGACGCCTTCTATACATTCTTTCCCACCGACATAGAAAACCATTGGCAGCATATAAATGCCGTACTCCTTCGCCTCCTGCTGTGAAAGGCCGCATGCGCTGTCCGTTGCTACTGCTATTCTCCCCATTTATTTCCTCTCCTTGTCCGCTTATACATATGTGACCTATTGTAGCACTACTGTTTTCCCTTTGCAAACGTTTTCCTTATCGTCCGCCGCGGTCAGTCTCCGTCCCGTTCCGTAGTCTGTTCAAGTCCCGCAAAAAAGAGTTCATAAAAATCATCTTCGCCGTCCAGCTTCGGTGAATTCTCCCCTCCGCCGTTTGTACTGCGCTTCATCGCCGCATGAAATTCCTCCCCGGCGCAAATGACATCCATCTCATACAGCTCATACCCTAATTCCCGGCACACCTTACAAAATGCGGCTAAGGGATCCGCCTCTTTCCTTGACGCAAGAAACATCTCCTTCCACTCCGGGTTCTTATTGGCCTTATGCTGCAGTTCATCCAACATTCCAACTACGTCCATGTTATACTCCTTCCTTTGCACAAATATCATTCAGACAGCATTTGTCACAATATGGCTTCGTGCGTGCCGTACAGACCTCTCTTCCATGCCATACAAGCCTGTGACAGAAATCGTTCCCTTCCTCTGGCGGGACGATCTTCCACAACGCCATCTCCACCTTCTTCGGATCCCTGATGCCGTCCACAAGCCCCATCCGGTTCGTCAGGCGGATGCAGTGCGTATCCGTCACAATCGCAGGCTCCCCAAAAACATCGCCCATGATCAGATTCGCGCTCTTTCTGCCGACGCCGGGAAGCTTTAACAGCGCATGGAAATCCTTCGGCACCTTTCCGTCATACTCATCCCGCAGCATCTTCATGCATGCATGGATGTCGCGCGCCTTGCTCTTCCCCAATCCGCATGGACGCACGATCTTTTCGATATCCTCCGGGTCAGCTTCCGCCAAAGCATTGATATCCGGATAAACTTCATATAATTTTCCGACAACAACATTGACCCGGGCGTCTGTACACTGAGCCGCAAGGCGGACGCTGACAAGCAGCTTCCAGGCCTCGTCGTAATCAAGGGAACAGTCCGCATCCGGGTATTCTTTTTTCAGCCTCTCAATAATTTCCAAAGCGAGTTCTTCTTTTGTCATTTCGCAAACCTCATTCACTTTTGTACAATAGATTTATTATAACATAAATGAGCCTGCATGAAAATTATATATCTCTAAAATTTCCTGTTGCAAGAAGTACGTCCAGTTCATCGATCGACCTGCGCAGGCCTTCGGATACCCTCTTCAAATATTCTTTTATCATGCTGACCTGATATTTCAGATCCCTGTCTTCCTCCTCATCATATCCTTCCTGCACCCTGTCCAGAATATAAAGCAAGGCGTTCAGATCATATTCATTCTCCAGTAAATGATTCAAAAGGTCGTATAATTCTTCCATAATATCCCACCGTTCTCTGTATTGTATGCGATTATTGTACACTCCATTTCGCATCTTGTCATGCAGTTTCTAATTGCATATAATAATAATTAAGAAAAATACATGATTCGGAGGTACATTATGAAACTTGTTTTTTTAGACCGTAAGACGATCGGCGACGATATTGATTTTTCCGGATTTGAAAGATTCGGAGACGTTACATATTATGATTATTCTGCGCCCGGGGAAATTCCGGAGCGGATAAAGGATGCGGACATTGTCATCACAAATAAAGTTCCGATCCGGGCGGATACAGTCGGAGACGCCGGAAATTTAAAGCTTGTCTGTGTTGCCGCCACCGGAACCAATAATATTGACAAAGAATATCTGGAAAAGCGCGGTATTGCCTGGAGAAATGTGGCCGGGTATTCGACGGAGACCGTGGCGCAGCATACATTTTCTCTTCTTTTCTATCTTCTGGAAAATATGAATTATTACGACCGGTATGTAAAGGATGGCAGATATGCAAATGACAGGATGTTCACACATTTTGAAAAGGTATTCCATGATCTTTCCGGCATGACATGGGGAATCATCGGACTTGGAGCCATCGGGCGGCGCGTGGCGGGAATCGCAGAGGCTTTTGGGTGTAAGGTCATCTATTATTCCACGAGCGGAAGGAACCACAATTCCGACTATGAGGAGGTTGACCTTGACACGCTCCTTGGCTCATCGGACATCGTCTCGATCCACGCTCCTCTGACGCCTGAAACGGAAAATCTGATCGACCGGGCCGCGCTTCAGAAAATGAAAAAAAGCGCGCTCCTCATCAATGTCGGACGAGGCCCGATCCTTGTCGAGCAGGATCTTTATGATGCGCTTGTAAATGATGAAATCGCCGGGGCCGGACTGGACGTCCTTGTCAAAGAACCGATAGATGCAGACAATCCGCTTCTTCAGATCCAGGACAGCGGGAAGCTTATCATAACGCCCCATATCGCGTGGGCGAGCCACGAGGCCCGCACCAGACTGATGGGTATTATCGCATCCCAGATTCAGGAATTTATCGAAAGCCAAAGCAACTGATACGACCAGAGGCAGCATGACCGGTACCGGCCGCGCTGCCTCTCTTTATTTCTTTTTGAAAATCTGGCTGATGCAGTATAGCGCCGATCCGCCGAGGATAAAGAAATCGCTGATATTAAACACCAGATCATTCAGCCTCTTCCATCCCGTCCGGAAGCTCACATAATCCACCACATATCCCCGTTTGATACGGTCATACAGGTTCGACAGGCCGCCTCCGACAATCATGGCAAAGGACAGCTTTTTCAGCTTGTCGCCCGGCTTTACCAGCTCCCGTGCAAAGGCTGCCGCCATCATACCGTTGACGGCTCCTGCGGCTTTTTTTACAAGGGATGGGTTCTTTTTAAAAGCGCTCATGGCAAAGCCGTAATTCCGGATATACCGAAGGACTGCCCTGCCGCCGAAAAGCTCTTCTTTTTCTCCTTCTTTCCGGGTTTTCAGGATGTGCTCCTTCATTTGATGATCCGCTGCAAAGATCCCGGCTGCCAGTAACGGATAGATCA